>DASVSM010000561.1:0-3821 GCA_036388115.1 Flavisolibacter sp. | reverse complement strand
ATTCAGAAAGAACTGGGTAGCGATATCACAATCGGCAAGAGCCGCATCGACTCTTTATCGAACTATGACGAACCAATTGCTATTGCTTATGAGCTTGACTTCAACCCCGAAAAAGCCGACATCTTGTATATTAATCCCATGTTTGGCGAAGGATATAAAAAGAATCCTTTCAAATCAGAAGAAAGACTGTACCCGGTGGAAATGCCTTATACCATGGACGAGACGTATATCTTAACCATGGAAGTTCCCGCAGGTTATGTGGTTGACGAGTTGCCGAAGCAAATATTGGCAAAGTATGACGAGGAAGGTAAAAGTTATTTTGAGTACCGCATTCAGCACTCGGGGAATACCATTTCCCTGCGCTCCCGCATCAAGCTTGTCAGGGCCTATTACGAACCAGACGAATACGTCGGCCTCCGGGAATTTTTTAACATGGTGGTGAAAAAGCACAACGAACAAATTGTTTTGAAAAAGAAATAAGATGAGGAAAAAAATAAGTTCACTGCTTTTTGTTTTGGTAGTTGGAATGACAGCCAGCGGTCAAACAAATTATGCTGTCAGCAATATTTCTCCGGCCTTACTGAAAGGTGCCGATGTGGTAACGCGAATGGAAGATATCCGCTATGAGATCAGAAACCTTCATAGTGTTATTTATACCTATAAACATGCTTATACAATTCTTAATGAAGCCGGTCAGCGCCATGCAGACCTCGTGGTTGGTTACGACAAGCTGCATAAGATCAATAACATCGAGGGGGCACTTTATGATGCAATGGGAAACCAGTTAAAAAAGGCCAAGGGAAAGGATATCAACGACTACAGTGCGATCAGCGACATAAGCCTTTACGAAGACAACCGGATGAAAGTGCATGATTTCAACTATAAGTCGTTTCCGTATACGGTTGTTTACGAAGTAGAGATGGAATTTGCCAGTACGCTGTCCATTCCCAAATGGAGGCCGCAAACTGCGGAGAGTATGTCGGTTGAGCAAAGTGCTTACACCTTTGTTTCTCCGGAAGAATATGTTTTGCGTTACAAGACATTTAACTACAAAGGTGAGCCAGTCACAAAAACAGAAAAAGGAATTAAGGGCTATCGGTGGGAAGTAAAGAATCTGCAAGCTGTAAGCAGGCCATTTGCTTCACCGCATTGGAATGAATTAACACCCGCGGTTTATTTCGGCCCTTCAGACTTTGAGATCGAGGGCTATAAAGGAAATGCTGCATCATGGGCTGAGTTTGGAAAATTTCAGTTGAAGCTGAATGAAGGCCGTGATAAACTACCGCCTGCTATTCAACAAAAAGTAACCGAGTTAACGCAGGGACTCTCCAGTGCAGAAGAAAAAGTAAAACGGTTGTACGAATACATGCAACAGAATACGCGGTACATAAGTATACAGTTGGGCATTGGTGGCTTCCAGCCTTTTGAAGCGGGCTATGTTGCACAAAAAGGTTATGGTGACTGTAAGGCACTGAGCAATTATATGTATAGCATGCTGAAAGTCGTAGGTATTAAGTCCTATCATGCACTCATTTACGGAGGACAGGAAAGTGGTGCAACTAATCTTGTGGAAGACCTGCCCTCTACGCAGTTCAATCACATGGTTTTGGTTGTGCCCTTTGAAAAAGATACAATGTGGCTGGAGTGTACCAGTCAGACAGATGCTGCCGGTTATATGGGCGGCTTTACCGGCAACAGGAAAGCCCTGGTAATTACAGAGGAAGGCGGGAAACTTTTGCCTACACCCCGATATAATGTGAACGAGAACCTGCAGGTACGTAAAATTCTTGGAAAGTTAGATGAAGAAGGAAACCTGTCACTTCAGGTAAATACCAGGTATAGCGGAACACAACAGGATTATCATAGTTCGATGGTCAATAACCTTACCAAGGAGCAGGTAAAGAAGCGCCTGAACGAACGGCTTGATTTTTCGACCTATGACATCAGCACCTTTGCTTATCATATTAAAAAAGCAAGGCTGCCGGAAGTGGATGAAGACCTGCAGATCAGCGTGGCAAATTATGCCACTGTCACTGGTAAACGTTTGTTCATTCTGCCAAACATCATGAGCCGTGATGGCCGGCGGATAACCGTTGAAGAAGATCGTAAAGTCGATTATGTTTTTGATAATCCTTATACAGATATCGATACCATTGACATCAGTTTGCCTGCAGGTTATGCTGTGGAAGCAATGCAGCCTGAAGTTGTTATCAAAACAAAATATGGAACGTACACATCCAAAGTCAAGGTGGACGGGTCAAAGATCACTTACTACCGGAAGATTGAAATCTTCTCAGGTCGGTTTGCTGCAACTGAAGGAACGGCAATAGCCGAGTTTTATAATTCCGTGTACAAGGCGGACAGAAGCAGGTTAGTATTTGTAAAGAAGGAAGGCGCCGTCACCATCAAAGGCGCCTGATTGTAACATTTGGGTAAATTAAAGAAATAGCCCTTGCAAGACTGCAAGGGCTATTTCTTTTAGAATAAGGCTTACCTGTTCATTGCTTCTTTCCGGCAGGCAGCGGAAGCTGATCAAGCACTTCCTTCAATCCTAAATATTCATTCTGGCGCTGTTCTCCTGTAAAACTTTTTGGCAACACCAAAAACACGTAACCACGAGTAAAGTCAATCAATGGCCATGCACCCAGAAGACCCGGCGAAACTAACACGTTAGCGATTGCGCCGGTTTGTTCCGGGGCGCCTACTGCCCATAAGCCACCAATGGTATATTGAAATCCTTCCATTGTCTTTGGAGCGTTCTTTACCTTATCATTTGTGATCTGTATTTTACGCATTTCTGTAATGGCTTCTGCGCTCAGAATTTTTTTACCGTTAAGCGTTCCACCGTTCAGGATCATTTGTAAAAAGCGGGTAAAGTCGGCAGGCGTTGTTTTAGCGCCGGTGGAAGGGCTGCCCGGTGTCCCTTCTTCCGTGGTAAAGGAAGTATTACGCATGCCCAACGGCGAAAAGATCCGCTGGCGCATCAACTGCTCAAACTTTTTCTTTGTTACCACTTCTACAATTCTGGCGGCAATGCTCACACCCATATTGCTGTACCGGAATTCTTCGCCTGCATTTGTTTGAATCTCTTTCTTGGCATAATCATTCGCTTCTTCCTCCAGCGATTCGTATTTCCGTTTCGCCGTAAGGCTTGCTGTTTTAAAAGGTTCGGTTTGAATACCCGTCATGTGTGTGAGGCAGTGGCGGACGGTAACGTATTTCTTTGCGTAACTTTCGTAAATGGGGAGATATTGTATGATCTTATCGTCAAGAGATATTTTTCCCTCATCTACCAGTTGTAAAACCAGGGCAGTGGTAAACCAGGCACTGGCAGCACCAACCGGTGCCTGTGTTCTATTGGTAAAATCGCCAAATGCTTTTTGGTAAAGAATGGTGTCTTTGTTAGCTACAAAAACCATCAGGTCGTTTCCAAGCATTTTTCGTCTGGCTTCTATTGTTTGTTCCAGGTCGGCAAACCTGCCTTGCGAAAAGCCGGCCTGAAGAAATAACATGAAACCCACTACCAGGCTGAATTTGAGGCAGTTAAAACTGAATTTGTATGACATCATTACAGGGAATTTCTATTGGACTGTGGTTTGATAGTTGATGAACGAACTGAAATAAAGATAATTGTATGAACCTAAACAACTTCACAATAAAAGCTGCCGAGATTATACAGGCTTCCCAGCAGGTGGCGTATAACAACGGCAACAGCAATATTGAAACAGAACATATTTTAAAAGCGATGCTTGATCAGCAGGATTCACCGGTTGAATTTTTGCTGAAACGAAACGGCGTGAACGTACAGCAACTGGAAAGCA
>DASVSM010000560.1:0-2409 GCA_036388115.1 Flavisolibacter sp. | reverse complement strand
TATGGCTTGCAGCGATGAGTGGAAAAAACCTTACTCCCGTGAGATGGCTGCCTTCCCATTACCGTATGTAAAGGGCAATAAATTCTGGCCAAGTGTGGCAAGGGTGAACAATACGCATGGGGATAGAAACCTGATTTGTGTATGTCTGCCAACAGAGATGTATGCAGAAGCGTAAATAAGTTGATACGTTTATAAGTTAATAGGTTAATTAGTAGAAGATATTCTTATACTAATTAACCTATTAACATTTTTACTAATTAACGATATCTTACCCCATTGCATGCTGCATAGGCCGCTCAACTCTTCCAATGCCTTCATTCATGGTATTGTAAGCGTCTTTTGCTGCATCCGTTACTTTATTGAGAGGCTTATTCTTTTTTTCGTAATAAAGAATCAGGCCTGTTATAGCGCCGCCAACCAACGCAACCGCGAAAAGCATATTTTTCATAACTACTATTTCAGCAAGTAGTGCAATCACCGTACCAGATGAGCTTACACAAAGGAAATGATCTCTAGCTCCCGGCTGATGTTCTTCTCTGCAGCTGCCTCATACTGCTGCTGAAAGCTTTCCGTTTTATACAAACGCTCCATTAGAAGAAATTGCTGAAGCACTTTCAAACGTCCTGCATGGTAGATGGGATCGGGGAAAATCTCGTATTCTTTGCGAATGTTTTTTCGGTAAATATTGTATGCCTGCCATGGCTGTCCAAGGATGGACAGGTCGGCATCCGTCAGTAAGTTCGTGTCGTTATCATCTGACAGCCGGTGTTTTTTCGTTGCGAGGATGTGTTGTTGGCAACGTTCTATTTTTTCCTGCGGGTAATGGAGCAAAGCCAGGGCCTCCCGGGCTTTTTCAGCGCTTTTGTCTTCATTGTTATTCCCGGTAACATATTCTACCACATCATAAACCACATCATGATAAAAGACCGCAAACAGCAGGGTATCCCAATCTTCGGCCTGCGATTGAAAAGGGCGTAAGGCGTGGAAAATCTGTTCGAGGTGGGAGAGGTTGTGAAAGTATCTTTCTTGCCGGTTGTAAGCAGATTCAATTTCTTTCCACAATTGATCCGCCAGCTCTTGTTGGGGTGTATGCCTCAATACAAGAGCCCTGAATTCTTGTTGTAACATAAGCAGTTTTTTTCATTAGGGCACTACATCCAATTCCTTGATCTGTTGTTTGTATTCGGAAGGGAGTAGGAGCCATTTGATCGCTCCGTCCAGTTTCACAAGCCGACTTGCCTTATACAGTGGAACGACGGGGGAAAGTAGAGAAATTTTTTTGAACCTCAGCAAATCGCCTACTCTTTTTGGAATAACGAGTATTTGTCCTTCCAGCAAAACCCTGTAGCGAAACGCTCCAAGGCTTTTTTTGTATTGAAGAAACAGGTCTTCCGTGTAGCGGCTTCTGGCCAGATCATCTTGCATGTGTTTTTCCCTGACAGGCAGCCAATCCACATACGTTGCGGGTAGATCAGGAATGTTCATTCTTCTGCCTATGCGCAAAAAAACTTCGTACACATCTTCTGTTTCCTGCGCTGACAGTTTTCTTTCCAGAAGTTCATAGGCGGCAATAGAGTAATGAATGAGCATGAACAGCACATCGCGGTAAGCCCAGTCGGGAATCTTTGCTCCCCTTGCGTTTTCGACTGCACCATGAATGGAAGTGATCTTATCGATGGCTTTCTCTGCCTCTTCTTTTGAAGCAAAAACAATCTGCCTTGCGTAGCCAACAGTTGAAAAAAGGCGACCGATGGGATCTTTTGGTAATCGCCCGGTGAAGTAGAGCCAGTCCACTGCTTTGTTCAGTGCAAATTCAGCGGCTGCACCCGCAAAAATGAAAAGGATGGTGTCGCTTTTGCCCCAGATCTTTCGGACAACTGAATCGGTATGTACAAATGGTGTAGCCACAGGTTCTGCAACTTACCGAAAACTGCCGCGGCAAACATCAAAAGTTATCTTAAATGATGTTCACTTATTCAAAGGCTCACCTGTTCACTGGTTTGAGCATTCTAGCAAAGATCCTCGATCAATGATATTTATTTAAAATAACGTTTGAACAAGTGACCGGACAGACAAGTATACAATTAGAATCTTGGACAAAGAACTGCATTCGCACTCGAGTTATCCCTGCCCAACAAGCCAATATACGTCAGTGACATTTCATAACCTCCCTGCCCGTAACTGGTCGATGACAACTTCGACACATTCACATCATAGCTCATTGAAAGGGCAAACGGTTTGTAGTTCAACTGAAAGGTTGGAATGAACGCATCGCCCCAGCGCAGAAAACCACCGGCACCTATAGTGAAATCCGGTTCATCGGTGTAGGCGCCGATCTTATGTGTATAAATGGCACCGGTGAGTTTTTCTGTATAAGACCCTTGCTTCAGGTAATCGTTGTGAAGGGTA
>DASVSM010000559.1:0-2326 GCA_036388115.1 Flavisolibacter sp. | reverse complement strand
TTTCAAAAGTTATTGCCGGTCCCGCTGCAAAGGGAGCAGGGTATTTTGAACTAAGAGTATATCATTACAGTACTGGCGCACAGGAAGCATCGATTGATAGTTTTTTACAAAATCAGTATTTGCCTGGTTTGCATGCAAAAGGGGTAAGCAATATTGGTGTATTCAAAGCAATAGCAAATGACACCGCCGCTGATAAAAAAATCTTCGTTTTTGTTCCTTACAAGGATCTAAAGCAATGGGAAAAATTATCACTTACACAAAGTAACAATCCTCAGTTTGCGAAAGCTGGTGGAAGCTATCTAAGTGCAGCGTATAATGCTCCCGCCTACACACGGTTCGAAACAATTTTTATGAAAGCGTTCGAATTAATGACCGGCATAACACCTCCTAAATTAACCGGGCCAAAAAGCGAAAGGGTATACGAGCTGCGTAGCTACGAAGGGGCAAGCGAAAGTATTTACAGAAATAAAGTGCAAATGTTTAACCAGGGCGGAGAGTTGGAGATTTTTTCGCGCCTCGGCTTCAACCCCGTGTTTTACGGGGACGTGATTTACGGTTCTAAAATGCCGAATTTAATGTACATGACTACCTTTGAAAACAGGCAATCGCGCGACGAACACTGGAAGGCCTTCAGCAGTGATCCCGCGTGGAAGACTTTGTCCGCGAAGCCGGAATATCAACACAATGTATCGCATAGCGATATTTTCTTCTTAAGACCAACCGAATATTCAGACCTGTAACTTCGCCCGCTTCGCAGCTTTATCCTCAAATTGTATGAAAAGGAAAATTATCATCGGTTTAAGCTGTATAGCCTCTCTTTGTTTTCTGGTACTACAGCCGGCTAGCGGTCAAACCAAACCTATTATTCTTCCCCTGTGGGTGGCTGGAGCGCCCGGGTTTGAAAACCGCCGGAACGAGCCGGAGCAGGCAAAGGATTATTGGGTAAAAAACATACACAACCCCTCTATAACTGTCTACCTTCCTCCCGCAGACAAAGCTACCGGCGCTGCTGTTGTAATTTGTCCGGGAGGAGGACATAGAGAACTTGTTTTCAACGCAGAAGGGGTGGAACCTGCGCAATTTCTTAACAGGATAGGAGTTGCTGCAGTTATACTTAAATACCGACTGAGCCGCGAAGAAGGTTCGCCTTACTCTCTTGATAAACATCCCGCAGAAGATGCACACCGGGCATTACGATTGGTAAGAAGCAAAGCAAAAGAATGGAACATTGATACCGGAAGAGTAGGGATGTTAGGTTTTTCAGCAGGCGGAGAAGTTGTTTCTATGGTTGCTTATTCACCTGGTGCGGGCAATACTAATTCGAAAGACCCGGTTGAGCAGTATAATGGCAGGCCAAATTATCAAATGCTAATTTATCCCGGTCCCCTTGGCATACCTGATGGCGTTTCTGCTGATGCTCCACCAGCTTTTCTTCTGGCTGCTAACAACGATGTTTGCTGTTCAGGTCCTGTTGTTCAATTGCTTCAAAGATACCGTCTCGCTAAAGTTCCTGTCGAAGCCCATATTTATACCCAGGGAAGTCACGGATTTAATATGGGGAACAGGTCGAAACTGGCATCGATAAAAAGCTGGCCGCAAAGAATGGCAGATTGGTTGGCGGACAATGGCTTCCTTAATTCTTCCGGGGCCAAAAAAACAGCGGAATAACATTGCTCTATTCAAATCATCGCAACATCACCGCTGCTTCTGAAGCTTAATTGTAAACTAACATTAACCCAACATTTCTTTAGATAGCAGATATTCCGCTATCTGCACCGCATTAGTTGCAGCACCTTTTCTAAGGTTGTCGCTTACGATCCACATGTTAAGCGTATTGGGTTGGCTTTCATCTCTACGCAACCTGCCTACAAATACATCGTCTTTTTCGTGCGCCCACAATGGCATCGGATAAATTTGCTCCTGCACATTATCCTGCACGGTTACTCCCGGCGAATCGCTTAATAATTGCCTCACTTCATCAAGGTCATAGTCGTTCTCAAATTCTACATTTACGCTCTCGCTATGCCCGCCCATTACTGGTATACGAACAGTGGTTGATGTAAGGCGAATGCTATCGTCCTGCATTATTTTTCTGGTTTCATTCACCATTTTCATTTCTTCCTTAGTATAGCCATTGTCCAGAAAAACATCAATTTGTGGTATCACATTAAGGTCGATCGGATATTTGTAAGCCATCTCGCCTTTATCGTTCCTACGTTCGTTCATCAATTGTTCTACTGCCTTAACGCCGGTACCGGTTACACTTTGATAAGTACTAACCACAACGCGAACGATCTTATATTTTTTATGCAAAGGTTGCAGTGCT
>DASVSM010000558.1:0-3230 GCA_036388115.1 Flavisolibacter sp. | reverse complement strand
ATGAACGCCTGGCGAACGGTAGAAGATGCAGCGATCAAAAAGATGAATCCTATTACACCCAATTATATCCTTTACCCGGTACCACAATCGCAGATAGATGCAGCGCCTGGCTTGTACATACAAAATCTAGGATACTGGTTTTTCTCACATAGCAGCAATCATAAGTCCCCGCTAATTATTTAGCGGGGCTTTTTTGCCTGTACATAAAGGTGGATGTGAGGGGAATGCCGGTACAACAACTGAATAATTCGATTGCATTCAGGCTACACAGAAAAATTTTATTGTCGTTCCTTGATCAGGGAATTGTAATTTGAAGGATGAAAACAATTTTTATTCTGGCCTGCAGCTTGCTCCTTGTTAAACGTTCTCCTGCACAGCAACAGGGAGACCCGAAACTAACAGAAATATGGAATCCTATTCCGAAGGTTGTCACCCCGGGCCGGCAGAGTTACCTGCCACCTTCCGATGCAACGATTCTATTTCAATCGGGGAAAGACAGTGCCAACTGGACGGCTGCAAATGGAAAGCCTTTTGGCTGGAAATCATCCGACAGCTTTATGACGGTTGCGCCATCCGCCGGTGATATAAAAACAAAACAAAATTTTGGCGATTGCCAGTTGCACATTGAATGGCGCACACCAGCGGTAGTGAAAGGCGCAGGGCAGGGCCGTGGCAACAGCGGTATTTTTTTAATGGGCCGTTACGAACTGCAGGTGCTGGATTCGTACAACAATACTACCTATTCCAATGGACAGGCAGGAAGCATTTACAAGCAACATATTCCCATGGTAAATGCCTGCCGTGCACCGGGAGAGTGGCAGTCGTATGATATCATTTTTACGGCGCCGGTTTTTTATGAGGACAGTTTATTAAAATCGCCGGCACGCATGACGGTTTTCCATAATGGCGTTCTTATTCAAAACAATGTAGAACTATGGGGGCCTATGCAATTTATAGGCGTGCCCAAATATATAAAGCATGCAGCAAAAGAACCCCTGGTATTGCAAGACCATGGTGACCTTGTCAGCTATCGCAACATCTGGATAAGAGATTTGTAGTACGCAGGTAGTGGTTAAAATTTCTTTTCCTTTCAACCACAGATTTGCTATTTTGGAAGCTTATTCCTGAAACACACATTAACTGTTATCCATGAAGCAAAACGGCGTTATAACTTCTTCACCTAGTACCTTTTTGTTTGGCCATTTTTTCAAAAGGCTTTTTGCCATTAGTGCTTTTCTGCTTTTTTCATTTATGGCAGTGGCCCAAACCAGCGATAGCGTTTATCTGTTCTGCTATTTCAAAGGCAATGGCGACGGCCTGCATTATGCTTATAGCAACGATGGCTATACGTGGAACGCCATGTTCAATGACAGTATTATTTTAAAGCCCACGGTAAGCAAAGACAAACTCTTTCGGGATCCCTGCATTGTGAAAGGTGCTGATGGAAAGTACCACATGGTGTGGACAGTAAGCTGGGCCGACAGAGGCCTTGGTTATGCATCTTCCAATGATTTAATTCACTGGAGCGAGCAGCAGTTTATTCCCGTGATGATGCATGAAGATTCGGCAAAAAACACGTGGGCGCCCGAGATCAACTATGATCCAAAAAACAAAGAATACGTGGTGTATTGGGCAACCACTATTGCAGAACGTTTCCCGCAAAAAGATACATCGGCAGAAGGACGCAAAAACAACCACCGCATGTATTATGTCACCACGAAGGACTTTAAAAACTGGAGCAAAGCAAAGCTGCTTTACGAGCCTGGCTTCAGTGTGATTGATGCCACTATTGTTCGGGATGGCGCGCAATATGTGATGTTCCTGAAGAATGAAACAAGATCACCGGCAGAGAAAAACCTGCGTGTGGCCTATGCAAAAAAAATAACAGGACCATACTCCCAGGCAGGGGCGTCCATTACAGGTAAATACTGGGCGGAAGGGCCAACTGCTTTGCGGATCGGCGATGAGTGGATTGTTTATTTTGATAAGTACACGAATCATACTTATGGGGCGGTGAGGTCAAAAGATTTAGTGAACTGGACGGATATTTCGGATAAGGTGAGTTTTCCGAGAGGAGTGAGGCATGGAACGGCGTTTAAGGTGAGCAGGGAGGAGTTTGAGAAGATGAATAAAGCTAAAGATCAATAATTTGTCCCTTCGTCATCTGAAAGAAGTAATAACTTTCATGAAGAGTCTCGAATTACAGATATTTGGTTCAGCCTTTATTCGTCAGTTCTTATTTTTAAAAGCTGCTGTTGTTCGCACCCATTAGCGCTTGACTGTTGATTGTACACAATTCTCCTCCCAATAGGAGTATTCATAAAGCAGTTCCCGATGTCTGCAATCCTCCGTGCAGTCTAGTCTTCGGGAATTCAATACCATTAGAAGTCCTTTGTTGTCGTACTCGTAAACATACTCCATTGCCCAACTCGGGTCAGAGGGAATGGTTTTCCTTCTTTTAAGAATCCTTCCTTTCTTATCAAAGCTGTTTTCAAAAACTTCCTCCCACTTGCTAATGACCTTACCTGCTTTTTCTCTGTAACTATTGTACCTCTTTACTACACCGGAAGCATCATACAAAATTGTAGCGGTAACAATAGTGCTGTCAATTGCTGAATACATTTCGGAATGCAGTGTCAATGGATTGTAGGTATACGTGTTTTCGCTAAACACTCTTTCTGCTGCATTTGTGAATAGTGTACGAACAAGCCTGTCTCCAGAATCATAGTTGAGCATACAGGTTGTCCAATCACTGGATGGATGAGTGAGTGAATCTTCAACGATTCGGTCCTTCTCTAAATGCCAGTAGGTAAAGTAGGAAACGAGTGTTAACTGACCTTTGTCGTTATAATGGTACTGATGCCGGTTATAGAATTTTTTCCCCCTTGGATTGAACTGAATCCTGTCAATTAACCTTCCCGTGATATCAAAATTAAAAACAATGCGGCTACCTTGTTGACCATAGAACCGCACCGTACAAGTTTTCACCCCATTCATTTTATAAACGGTGTCAGCCTGCAGGTACTCACCATCCTGGGAGAAACCCTTTATTGTCAAAAACAGCAAAATCAACATTAGAGATTTCATGCTGAAATATTTTAGTTGCTTACAGCGTAGAACATTTTTCAGCGGCAAGGACGTCTATGTTCCATCTGCTTTATTGTTGTTCTACTGCTGATTAAACGTTCATAAAACTACACTTATACACAGACACATAGAAATGGAAGGCC
>DASVSM010000557.1:0-4236 GCA_036388115.1 Flavisolibacter sp. | reverse complement strand
GGTGGTCAATGCCTATCATAATGGCAAAGGTCCGTACTACCTGGCGGAATGGTATCCCGGCTGGTTCGATCAGTGGGGAAAGGGCCATGCCGGCACTTCAGCCGAACGAAATGCAAAAAAGCTGGATGAAATTTTAAGGGCAGGCATCTCCGTTAATATGTACATGTTTCATGGCGGCACCACAAGGGGTTTTATGAACGGAGCCAACATGAACGTTGGTGAGCCTTATGCGCCGCAGGTTTCCAGTTACGATTATGATGCGCCGCTTGACGAAGCCGGCAACCCAACGGAGAAATACTTTCGCTTTCGCGACGTGATCAAAAAATATTTACCGGCAGGTGATTCGCTGCCGGTTCCTGCCACGAATAAGGCTATCGCAATTAATAATATCCAATTGAAAACCGCAGCGGGTTTGTTTGAAAATTTGCCTACGCCAATCCTTTCAAAAACACCGCTTTCATTCGAAGCCATCAACCAGGGTTATGGTTTCGTGTTGTACCGTACAAAAATTCCTTCACAGGGGAAAGGTGTTTTGAAGATTGACAAGCTGCGTGATTTTGCAACGGTTTATGTCAATGGAAAAAGGGTAGGAGAGTTGGACAGACGGCTGGAGCAGGATTCGCTATTGCTGGATCATATTCCTAAAAATGCTACACTCGACATCCTGGTTGAAAACAATGGCCGCATCAATTATGGTCCCTATTTAACCGATAACAGAAAAGGGATTTTAGGACAGGTAATTTTAAACAATTCGAAACTTTCCAATTGGAAGTTATACAGCCTTCCGTTTAATGAACTTGTTAATCTGAAATTTACCCCGGCCTCAAACAATAGCAGTAAGCAACAGCCGGCATTTTATAAAGCAAACTTCGTCGTGAATGAAGTGGCCGATACCTATTTGGACATGTCATCCTTCGGAAAAGGTTTTGTGTTTTTGAACGGACGCCATCTTGGTAAATACTGGCAAATTGGCCCGCAGCAAACCATCTATGTACCGGCCTGCTGGCTGAAAAAAGGAGCTAATGAAATGATTGTGTTTGATGCATTGAAAGGAGGGCATACTACATTAAATACGTTGCAGCACCCGGTATTGAACCAATCCTCTGTTACCAAATAAAATGAAAAGTTTACATCATTATTCCATGCGTCTTTTTATCGTTGGCTTCTTTGTGTTTTGCTGCTTGCCTGTTACGGCACAAAAACAACAAGCCCCTCCGCTCATTCCATATCCTGCCAAACTTGTGATGGGCAATAGTTCATTTGTCGTATCGCCAAAAACAAGGATTCATCTTTCTTCAAATACGCATTTCAAAAATGAAGCAACCCTGTTAGGCGAACTGTTCATCAACAGTTTTGGTAGATCGTTAAAACAAACTCCTACGCTAAATACAAACCAGCTAAGATTGCAATACGATGGATCGATAACCGCATCCGAAGGTTACCGTATCGCTGTTACACCGCAGGCAGTTACACTCTCTGCAAAATCTCCTGCCGGTATGTTCAGGGCTGTTCAAACGGTACGGCAATTGCTTCCCGCGTCAATTGAAAAGAAAGGCAGCAAATCAATGCTGGCATTGCCTGCAGTTGAAATGGAAGATGCACCGGCTTTTGCATGGCGTGGTGTGCACCTCGATGTATCGCGCCACTTTTTTTCGATGGCTTATTTGCAAAAGCTCATCGACCTGATGGCTTTGTACAAGCTCAATAAATTTCACCTGCACCTCACCGATGACCAGGGCTGGCGGATCGAAATAAAAAAATACCCGAAGCTCACCGGGGAAGGGGCATGGCGTACGTTCAACAACCAGGATTCTGTTTGCATGGAAATGGCAAAAGAGGCCCCGGATTTCATCATCGATCCGAAACACATTGTTCAAAGAAACGGTAAGCAGATGTATGGCGGTTTTTACACGCAGCAGCAAATGAAGGCGCTTGTGGCTTATGCCGCAGCAAGGCATATAGAGATCATTCCCGAAATAGACATGCCCGGCCACATGATGGCGGCCATCAATTCCTACAATTATTTAAGCTGCGACAGTACCAGTGCGTTCGGTCAGCTTTTTTCTACACCGGTTTGTCCCTGCCAGCCGGCAACCATCGCGTTTGCGAAAGATGTTTTTAGGGAAATCATGGAGATATTCCCTTCGCAATACATACACATCGGCGGCGATGAAGTCGACCGGTCGCATTGGGAAAAGTCGGATGCCTGTAAAGCGCTGATGCAAAAAGAAGGAATGAAAACGTCCGCTCAACTGCAGGCCCGGTTCATCCGGCAGATGGAAGATTTCTTCCGTGCCAATGGAAAAAAATTAATTGGCTGGGATGAGATACTGGAAGGCGGTATCAGTAACACGGCAACGATCATGTACTGGCGAACGTGGGTGCCAACTGCTCCCCTTGAGGCGGCGAAGAATGGCAATGCGGTGATCATGACACCTGAAAATCCTATGTATTTCAGCCAGGCGCCCGATAAAAACTCACTCCCTGCGGTTTATCATTATGACATCATTCCAAAGAACCTTGCCCCTTCAGACGCCGCCAATATAATCGGCGCACAGGGCAACCTTTGGACCGAATACATTCCAACGGAGCAGCGTGCTGACTATCTGTACATGCCCCGCTTGTCGGCGCTTGCGGAGATTTTGTGGACGGGCAAAAGGGATTACAGGTCTTACCTTGAACGCCTGAATATTCATTACAAGCGGTTGGATTTACTGGACGTGAATTACCGCCTTCCGGACCTGAATATATTAGACGCATATGCCTTCACTGATACAATGCAGTTCTCTATTAAAAAGCCGCTTGATGACTTGGTCATCCGGTACACACTTGATGGTTCCGCTCCAACTATAAATGCAACGGAATTAGGGGGAACATTGCCGGTTCATCAATCGCAATTGATACGCTTGGCAGCCTTTACAAAAGGGGGCAGAAGAGGCGATGTGTACGATGTTCGTTTCAACAAACAAACCTGGGCAACAGCAGAAAATGTTACGGCAACGGCTGGGGGATTAAAAGCAACCTGGTACAAACGTTCGTTTAAAAATACCAGGCTGATCGCCGGTGTGTCCGACGGGGCATTCACCGTGCCGGTTATTACCGTGCCGCAGGCAGCGAAAGCGGAAAGTTTTTCCTTGCAGTACAGAGGCTATATTGATGTGCCGGAGAAAGGCATTTATACTTTTTACCTCACCAGCGATGATGCATCGGTATTAAAAATAGCAGGGCGGGAAGTAGTGAACAACGATGGCATGCATGCACCAAAAGAAAAGAACGGACAGGTGGCGCTTCAAAAAGGGCTGCATGCCTTTGCACTGGATTTTATTGAAGGCGGAGGCGGCTATACATTGAAGCTGCAATATAGCCTGAATGGTTCCCAACCAAAAGACATTCCTGAAGGCTGGTTAAAACAGTAAGGCAATGAAACAAATCTTTTTTTGTTTTTACATTCTTTTATTGGCATCGGCCGCAATTGCACAATTGCCGCCCAGGCCTTATGGTGTATTGCCGTCTGCTGCGCAATTGGCCTGGCACGAGATGGAAATGTATGGTTTGATCCACTATGGTGTGGACACCTATACGGATAAGGAATGGGGCTATGGAGATGAAGATCCGGCGTTGTTGAATCCTTCCCATTTTAGTGCGGAACAAATTGTTGGTGCGGCAAAAATGGGTGGATTGAAAGGCGTGATCGTTGTTGCCAAACACCATGACGGACTTTGCCTCTGGCCGACGAAGACCACGACGCACAGCATTGCAAAAAGTCCCTGGAATGAGGGAAAAGGTGACATGCTGAAGGAATACCAGGCGGCCTGTCAAAAGTTGGGAATGAAGCTCGGTATTTATTGCTCGCCGTGGGACCGTAACAGTGCGGCTTATGCAACACCGGAATACGTTTTAATCTACCGTGAACAATTAAAAGAATTGTACAGCAATTACGGGCCGCTGTTTATCTCGTGGCACGATGGCGCCAACGGCGGCGATGGCTATTACGGCGGGGCCAGGGAAAAGCGGAACATCGACCGGACAAGCTATTATGGTTGGGAAGAAACCTTTGCCATCACCAAAAAGATGCAGCCCTCTGCAGTGATCTTTGGCGACATTGGTCCGGATGTGCGCTGGGTAGGCAATGAAGAAGGCTTTGCAGGAGAAACCTGCTGGGCCACGTTTACGCCGGAAGCGCCTGACAAAGGCAAAAAACCAGCAAACGGATATAGCAAATACTGGCTGGCAACT
>DASVSM010000556.1:0-7235 GCA_036388115.1 Flavisolibacter sp. | reverse complement strand
CACCGGTTGTATTTAGGTGTGTAAGTAGCGGAAGCGTTTGATAGACTTTATCCGTTACATGCAGAAAAACATTTTTACTGAGGCCACCATAGTTTGCATTGAAGTTCTTGTCTTCCCACTGGTATTTCTGGTTCGTTGCTTTTTCCCTGTAATCCCAGTCATTGTCGATTCTTGCTGCTACTACATTCTCTTCGCCCGCTTTTACCAGGTCAGTTACATCGAAACCAAAAGCCGTTACACCATTTTCGTGCATGCCAATGTGTTTGCCATTCAGGTAAAAATCACCGGCCTGGCGGATGCCTTCAAACTCAAGGAAAACTTTTTGTCCTTTAGCTGTTGGGGGAAGTTTAAATTTCTTCCTGTACCAGGCAATGCCGGTGGCCAGTTCACGAATGTCTTTGCGGAAAGCATCGTCTTCGTTCCAGGCATAAGGTAGGGTTACCGCTTTCCACGAAGCATCATTAAAGGCAGGTGCTTCAGCACCTTTGGCATCGCCGACAAATACTTTCCAGTCGCTGTTGAAATTGTATTTGGCCCGTTGGGCAGATGTGACAATTGCGTTAAGAATGAAAAGAAAAAGAAAACTGATTTTTACAAATTTCATGATGTATGGTTTGCTTAGTCAAAAGAAATTTTCAAGAGGCCTGCTTCGTTTTTATGAACATAAGGAAGGATCACAGAATGATTGCCGAAGCCCTGTAACTGCTCCAGCAGGTATTCGTACTTATCGTAAACATTGATGTCTGTGGTAGCAAATTGTCCGGCGGTGCCGGCACTCATCATCAACAATCTTCTCCTGCTCTCGCTAAAGTTCTGGATCAGAAAAAGACGGGCCTTGTTATGCAACAACACCTGTGCGGCCGGTGATGACTGTATGCCGAACTCAAATTTTTTAACTGACACAACACTGTCTTTTATTGCTTTCAAGCGGTTGTTGACAACCGTAAAATTCACCCGGCTTTGCAACTCGTAGTCAGTAACCGATGTGCGCCGGCGCGGGTTACTGTTTGTGTACCGGTTTCGGTTAGCGGGCTGTTGCTGAAGGTTGTATTGTATTTGTGCACTGGATGGCGAAACCTGAGAGTTGGCTGGCAAACCAGGACCGCTGTAAGGATACTCATTTGTACTGAAGTAGTGCAGGGGATAATCATCCCAGTCGTTCTGCCCGGCAGAATTAACTATCCGCCTCACCCGCCGCAAAGACCCGCTGGTCAAGTTCAGCCAGCAGGCATAATCGTCAAGCAAAAAATAACTTGCATCGGCATTGTTCCTGAACTGCGATTGAAAGAGAGCAAACGGTGTAAGCTCTTCCAGCGACTGGCTTAAAACGCTGATGAAACCATTGCTTTGGGTTCTTGCGCCGCCGCCTACACCAAGCATTGCATGTACCAGTATCGTCGAATCTTTCGGGTGGAGACGAAAACCCGTGCTGACATACCTGCTGTTGGCACTATTGAATGATTTGATAATAGATTTTCCTGTTGCCAGTTCAATCCTCACCACGTCAAGTGACTGTCCTCCTTCTTCCTTTGTGGTGGTTTTCAGCACCAGTAAATAATTACCGGCAAGCATTGTTTGCCGCAAGGCATCTTCTTCCACATTAAAATTGAAATATACTTTTTGCACCGAAACCGGTTTCAGCTCATTGTTTAATTCAACCACCGTGCTGCCAATTTTTTTGATGGCATCGTAATACACATGGGCGATCGCATAAAGCTTATTGTTCTGATTAACGAGTTGAAGCAAAGTGCTCTTATTCAAAACCGTGTCCACAACCTGCTGAAAGGCTGCCGTTAAAGCTTCTGCATTGCCAATGCCATCAATTTTATACAATGCATGCCGCGATGTTCCGGCCGGATGCATGTACAAATAATAGTAATTGAGGAACGGCAATACACTGGCCTCCGCCTTTTCTTTCAGTTTATAATCCACCTTGCTTTCACCCTGAAGCTGAAGCAGGTCATTGTAGATGTAGATGACCGGCTCCTTGTTTACGTTGAAGCGAAGCAGGTGATGATGGCCGGTGATATTTGTTACCAGTTGCAGATCATCTGTATAAAGTTTTTTCACCGTCTGCCGGCTGTAATGGATCTTCTGCGCATCCACATGCATACACACACAAAAGAAAAACATTCCAAACAAGCAAGCTTTTTTCATAAGTTATGTAATGAAATTTCTAGCTATTACTTCATCTTATAGATCTCTGTTCCTGCCAAAAGAAAACATCCTAAACCATAGTCTTCAAAATCGGGAGTGCTTTCGAAAGAAACCGGCTGGCCGTCTTTTGGTTCTTTACCGGTGCCCTGCACAAAACCCAGTTTACCATTGGGGTGAACGGCTTCTTTTACCATGGCATTCCAGGCTTTGGCGATAACAGGCTGATAGGTTTTCTTATCTAAAATACCGTTGTTGATGCCCCAGGCAAAACCATAGATAAACAGCGATGTTCCCGACACTTCTTTTCCGCCGAAATTGGTCGGGTCGTGAAGGCTTACATTCCAGTAACCATCCGGACGTTGCACCTTGATTAACGCAGCGCACATGCTTTTAAAATCCTGCAAATATTCGTTGTAATGCGGATCGGTTTTCGGAAGCATTTCCATTGTACGCACCAGTGCGGCCACTACCCAGCCATTGCCGCGGCTCCAGTAACAATCTTCACCGTTTGGCTCTTTGTAAGGCGGAACAAAATCTTTGTCGCGCCACCACAAGCCATCTGCAGGATTGTACAAACCCTTGCCACCATGATTGTATTTGGCAAAGGCATACAGATCGTACATTTTTCTGAAGTAAGATGTATCATTATACATCACGCCTAACCGCACAAAAACAGGCATGGCCATTTGCAGGGCATCAATCCAGTTCCAGTCGTCTTTCTTCTCCGACTTCACCATGTTGTCAATGCTTGTTTTGATGGCCTTGATGCGATCTTCCTGTTTGTCCATCAGGTACAGATCAATGTAGGTTTGTCCGCAGCACTGGTCATCGGCATTGCGGGTGTTTACGCCGCTGCGCAAGCCCCAGTTATGCTTATTGCCCCAGTCGACGGCGTAATCGTAATATGCCTTTTGCGGATCAATTTTATGCAATGCCATCAGGCCTTCGTAATAAACGGCTCTCGTCCAAATGTTGCTGGGGCGTTCACGGTTGGTAACAATCGACTTACCCGGATCTGGCCATTTGTTCATGAAATAGGCGTTGGTCAGGGTCAGGGGTTCCAGCACTTTATTTTTGGAGGGAACCTTTTGTGTGACGCATGAAACGGCAGTAAGGGTTACAAAAGCAAGAATCAATAGTCTATTCATATAGCTGCTAAAATAAGGGCTATGTTAGGCAATTGCGTTTTTGCAATCGTCCTGTAGCATCCTGCGACACGCTGCAGTAGCAGGAAGTCAAGAATAGGCAGCGTATTTATTGCGATTGTTAGCGTCGGGCATAATGCTGGATCCACGAATCGTTATAAAAGCGTTTATGCTTTTTGTCTTTTCGTTCCGTAGGAACGTCTCGTGGGTAGAAATAGATTTGATAGTACCATTAGCGTTCCAGCGGAACGCCTTGTGTGTATTGGGCGTATCGCACCAGGCGTTCCGCTGGAACGCAGAAGAAAGATCGATACCATTTGCTACCCACGAAATGTTCCTATGGGACAAAAGAAAGTGACAACAAAAAATATAGCTGTCCAAGGCTCGAACCTATTGCCTGATTGTTTTGAAATTGAAATAACAGCATTGGGTCAATCAAAATATTTTCAGGCAGATAGCATCTTTCGTATACCGATCAATCAACTATTCGCCAATGCCCGGTCAAGGTGCACATAACCGCCATCAACATGAATCAACTGGCCGGTTGTATGGCTTGATCTTGCCGAAAGGAGGAACGCTACCATGGCTGCAATTTCTTCGGCGGTTGTCATCCGATTTTCCAGCGGAATTTTTGCTGTGATGTCTTTTAATTTCTCTTCCGGGTTAGGCAGCGTTTGAATCCATCTTTCATACAGGGGCGTAAAACATTCCGCTACAATCAGCGCATTTACCCGGATGCCATATTTCAGGAGCTCCACAGCCCATTCTCTTGTGAGCGCATTACGTCCGCCGTTGGCAGCAGCATAGGCAGATGTATTTCCCTGCCCGGTTTCCGCGGTTTTGGAAGAGATGTTGACAACGGAGCCTTTGGACTTGATCAGTTCGGGCAAAGCATGATGTACCACCAGGTAATAATGCACCAGGTTTTTATGCAGGCTTTCCATGAACCGGGTGTAGTCGCCTTTTTCAAGGCCAACACCATCATTTACACCAGCGTTATTTACTACACCATCAATTCTTCCAAACTTTGCTATTGTTTGTTCAACGGCTGCCTTGCATTCTTCGGGTTTGGTCAATTCGGCTACGATCCCGAACGCCTGTTGTCCATGCGCTTTTAATTCTTCTACCAGTGTATTATTATCCCCCTCGCTCCTGCCGAAAATTACGGGGATAGCCCCTTCTGCTGCCAGTACACGTACAATACCTTCACCAATACCTTTAGCGCCACCGGTAACAATAATTACTTTATCCGTTAACTGAAGATCCATTTGCCTGTATTATAGATTATAAAATTCAACAGCATTGGCGCCAAATATTTTCGCTTGTTCATCAGCGGAAAAAGATGAGAAATAGTCTGCTACAATAGCCACGACCTCTTTGTAAGAGGCAGCCACCAAACACACCGGCCAGTCGGAACCAAACATGATCCTGTCCACACCGAAAGCATTTACCATTACATCCATGTACGGCGTAAAATCATCTTTCTTCCATTCCTTCCAGTTGGCTTCGGTCACCATACCTGAAAGCTTGCACCATACATTAGAATGTTTGCTCATCGCTTCTATGTCAAGCGTCCATTCTTTTATTTCTTTTTTCTTTATGTATGGTTTGGCAAGATGATCTACTACAAATTTCTGATCCGGAAATTGTGCCACCAAGGTTTCGGAATAATTCAGCTGATCGGGAAATATGAGAATGTCGTAGGTGAAATTAAATGGCTGCAGTGCTCCAATGCCGTTAATGAACCTGGACGACAGCATCACATCACGCTGCGGTTCGCCCTGTAAAACATTACGGAACCCTTTCAGCTTTTGATACCGGCTGTATTCCTGCAATTGCTCATTTATATTGTCGGCACGCAAATCAACCCAGCCAACCACGCCTTTGATGAAGTCGTATTGCTCTGCATGGTTTAATTGAAAAATAGTTTCCGCCGGCGACTGGTCGGACTGTACCACCACGCATCCGTCAAACCCATTCTCTTTTAAAACCGGTTGCAGGTCCTGCGGCAGAAAATCTTTCTGGATGACCGCCATATCATCCGTGATCCAGCTATCCCGTACGGGATCAAAGTTCCAGAAGTGCTGGTGTGCATCAATCTTTTGCATATGCTTTTACGCTTTGTTTAGAAGTGCCCAGGCCTTCAATGCTTAATTCCATCACGTCTCCTTCTTTCAGGTACACCTGCGGGTTCATGCCCAGCCCAACGCCTGCGGGTGTTCCGGTAGAAATTACATCTCCCGGAAGCAGCGTCATAAACTGGCTGAGATAGGACACAAGAAAAGGTATTTTAAAAATTAAGTTTGTTGTATTGCTCTTTTGTACCTGCCTGTCATTCAGCTTCAGCCACACATTCAGGTTATCAACATTTTCAATTTCATCTTTTGTTGCCAGAAAGGGGCCCAGCGGCGCGAAGGTATCGCAGCTCTTTCCTTTCACCCATTGTCCGTTCCGTTCCAACTGAAATTCCCGTTCGCTCAAGTCATTGTGCAAACAATAACCTGCAACATAATCCATGGCTTCCCCCTCTTCTACATAGCTTGCCTTTTTTCCAATCACCACTGCCAGTTCTACTTCCCAGTCCGTTTTCTTTGAATTCTTTGGAATGACCACATCATCGTTAGGGCCGATAATGGCTGTTGTGGACTTAAAAAAAATGATAGGTTCAGTTGGGATAGCAGCACCCGTTTCCCTGGCATGATCGGCATAGTTGAGGCCAATACAAATGATCTTGGATGGCCTGGCAACCGGTGGGCCAAGGCGAACGCTTTTTTCAACTTTTGGCAGTTTATCCCCGTTAGACGCTACAAATTTCTGCAACCTGGCCAAACCATCATTTTCAAAAAAACCTTCGTTGTAATCTTCGCCAAAAGAGGAGGTATCGTAATAATCATCTCCAATGATAACGCCAGTCTTTTCCTTACCCGGCTCGCCAATACGTATCAGTTTCATCTTCTTAATTATTCAGTTTAATAAATCCGCCGTCAATCGGGTAATCGCACCCTGTTATAAAGGAAGCTTCAGCGGAACACAAGTATAAAATCAGGTGGGCTATTTCTTCGGGCTTTGCCATGCGGCCAATGGGTTGCGACCGGGATAGCTTTTCGAACATCTCCGGCTCATTGCCAGGATAATTTTTGGCAATAAATCCATCTACAAAAGGGGTATGCACCCGTGCAGGCGAAATGCAGTTGCAGCGAATGCCTTCTTTCACATAGTCCCTGGCCACCGACAAGGTCATGGCATACACTGCGCCTTTGCTCATGGAATAAGCAAAACGATCGGCAAGGCCCACGTTATTGGCAATGGAGGCGAGATTGAGGATAACACCTGAGCCTTTTTGCCGCATAGCGGAAACAGCAGCCTGCAAACAATTATAAACGCCTTTTACGTTCACGTTATAAAGCCGGTCGAAGTCAGCCTCACTTGTATTTTCCACGTTACCTACATGCGAGACACCGGCACTGTTGACTAAAATATCAATGCTGCCGATTTTATGAAAAACTTCCCTGACCTCCTGCTGGGAGGTTACATCGCAGGGTTGAGGCACAGCAACACCAGCCTCGTTTTTTATTTCTTCTGCTGTAGCATTAATTGCTTCTGCGTTCAGGTCAATCAGGTGTACTGTCGCCCCTTGCTTTGCAAAGAGCAAGGCCACTGCTTTTCCAATGCCGCTGCCGCTGCCGGTAATAACCGCTGTTTTGCCATCCAGTCGAAACATCTTTCTTCTAATTTAAATCTCCAAATTAAGCTTTAGACTACTTGGCCCGAGACTACTTTTCCTTTTACTCCGGACTTAGTTAAAGTATCCTCAAATCCTGATTTAGGCTTATACCCTTTTAAACCAAAATAGAATACAACGATGAAACAGACCAACGGAACAATATACCCGTTTTGAATGCTGTTTGTTTTATCTGAAATGAATGCTAATAC
>DASVSM010000555.1:0-5341 GCA_036388115.1 Flavisolibacter sp. | reverse complement strand
CAATTCAGTGTCCCTGATCTTCCGTCCAATCTTTTCCTGGCGGTCATCTATCTCTGCACGAATATCAGCTTTTTTTAATTTTTGCAAAACATCTTTTGCATAGTCCATGAACTTGTCGGAGATCGGCAGAATTTTCACCTGAAGAGGTGCCAGCCATGTCGGCAGCTTTCCTGCGTAGTGTTCCAGCAAAAATCCAATGAAACGTTCGTGTGTACCCAGTGGCGCACGGTGAATGATCAGCGGTGTTTCGGTTGTATTATCTTCTGTGGTATACTGAAGTTTAAAACTTCTTCCCTGCGAGAAATCAACCTGGTTGGTGGCCAATGTAAACTCCCGGCCAATGACACTGTAGATCTGCACATCGATCTTCGGACCGTAGAAGGCTGCTTCGTCCTGCACTTCAATGTAAGGGATGTTGGATTCTATCAGAACGTTCCTTACCATCTCCTCTGTTTCTTTCCACAGTTCCGGCTCATTTACGTATTTCACTCCCAGTTTTTCCGGTGCATGAAGCGAAAGCCGCATTACATATTTATCAACACCGAAAATCTTGAAATACTTCAGGTACATTTCATTTACTGCCCTGAATTCGTCTGCAAACTGCGAGCGGGTGCAATAAATATGCGCATCATTCATGTGCAGACAACGAACTCGCATCAAACCAAAAAGTTCGCCGCTTTGTTCGTAGCGGTAAACGGTTCCGTATTCTGCAATGCGGTAAGGCAAATCGCGATAGCTTTTTGGAATCGCTGCATATACTTTGTGATGGTGGGGACAGTTCATGGAACGGAGATAATATTTCTCTCCTTCCATTTCCATGGGCGGGTACATGCTGTCGGCATAATAGGGCAAATGACCGCTGGTGAGGTACATGCTTTCTTTGGCAATGTGCGGTGTTACCACTCTTTTATAACTGCCATCCGATTCTGTTTCTTTTGCCAGCTTTTCCAATTCCTCGATGATGACCGTTCCATTCGGCAACCACAAGATTAAACCCTGGCCTACATCATCATCCATGGTGTAGATGTTCAGTTCACGGCCAAGCTTTCTGTGGTCTCTTTTCTTGGCTTCTTCCAGCAATTGAAGGTATTCATCCAGTTGCTTCGCAGAGGGAAACGTTACACCGTAAATGCGGGTCAGCTGCTTGTTCTTTTCATTGCCTTTCCAGTAGGCACCGGCAATGTTGGTCAGTTTGATAGCCTTGATAAAACCTGTGGCCGGAATGTGCGGACCGCGGCACAGGTCTGTAAAACCTCCTTGTGTATAAAAAGTGATTTCCCCGTCTTCTAAATTCTGCAGGAGGTCCAGTTTGTATTCATCTCCTTTTTCCTGGAAGTATTGCACGGCTTCTGCCTTTGCAATTGGTTTACGAACGTAAGCATTGTTCTGCTTCGCCAGCTCCGCCATCTTTACCTCCAGCTTGCGCAGGTCGTCTTCAGTAATGGTATGATCCCCCAGGTCAACATCATAATAGAACCCATTGTCTACAGGAGGACCAACCCAAAACTTTACACCGGGAAAAAGGCTTTCGATTGCTTCTGCCATGAGGTGGGCAGATGAGTGCCAGAACGTGTTCTGCCCTCCCTTGTCGTCCCATGTCAACAGCTTCAGCGCAGCGTCTTTTTCCACGGGCCGGGTGGCATCCCATACTTCGCCATTGATCTCTGCTGCTAATACTTTGCGGGCCAAACCTTCTGAAATGGATTTGGCAACATCCAGCGCTGTGCTGCCTTTCGGCACTTCACGAATAGCGCCATCGGGTAATGTGATTTTTATTTGCTCATTCATAAAGAGCGGCAAAATTAACAATTTCAACCGCTATGCCCAGTGATTTAAAAAGAGCTTAATAATTAATTTCACGCTGTTATGGAGAAAATTGTGCGTTCCTTATCACTATTCCTGCTTGTTCTGCTCCTTTCCACCACTTCTTTTTCACAAGATCTGAGCGGCATTTGGAGAGGTTATTTCATAACAGACGATGGTGACCAGTACAAGTACGAAGTACAATTGGACCAGTCAAAAAAAGCATCGCTGGCTGGCGTTACCTACTCTTACCTAGATACCCGTTTTTATGGGAAAGCAACCTTTTCCGGTAATTACACAAAAGCTGCCAATGCCGCACTGGTACAGGAGATTAAGACAGTGGAACTAAAAATGGCCGGCGGCTCTGTGGCTTGCATTATGAAATGCCGGCTGGTTTATACCCGTTCCGGTAAAGAAGAATTTCTGGAAGGAGAATATTCGAGTGCCTATGAAAAATCTGATCCATTCTTCGGTGTAAAACGTGGTGGTAACTGCGGTGGTGGAAAAGTATTCCTGCGAAAAGTAACCACCTCTGATTTTTATGTAGAACCGTTTTTGCGCAATAAGAAAACAAAGCTTGCGCCGCCAAAAGATGAAGTGGCAAAAGTGACCAATAAGCTTGTAAAAAAACCAACAGTAAACAAACCTGCGGTTAAGAAGCCTGCGCCTAAAAACGAAACAGTTGCAAAGAAACCGGCGAACAAACCTGTTCTAATTGAAACGCCGGTAAACAGGACTCCCGATACAAAAATTGTTATCGATACGAAACCGGTTGAACGGAAGATCACTCCAACACCGGTTACCATCCGCGACAGGAAAAATGAGCTGACAAAAGTTATCACGGTCGGCAGCAAAGAAATAGATATCAGTTTATACGACAATGGTGAAATTGACAACGATTCTGTCAGCATCTACCTTGACGGTGCACTGGTACTGTCAAACAAACGACTTTCCAATAAACCAATCACATACAAATTGCAGTTGGATGAATCTAACCCGGAACATACACTGGTGATGGTGGCAGAAAACATGGGAACCATTCCACCTAATACCTCATTAATGATCATCCAGGACGGAGATAAGCGTTACCAGGTGAGCATTACTTCCAATGAACAAAAAAACGCAATGGTAAGGTTCAGATATGAGAAACCATGACGGCAACCGGCAAACGAGAATCGGCAATTGAGCAGTTTGATAAATTGAGAGTTATCAATAACTTCTACAAGTGGTCTCATAAATAAAAAGCTTGTCAGGCCGATCCGCCAGCTTGTGGACGGTTGATTCCTACGGCCCACGCCCAACCCTTCGATAAACTCAGGGTAACAACGCATAGCAACCCATTTATGAGGCCAGTTCTAATAACAACACAGCCTATCAAAATGATAAGCTGTGTTGTTATGAATCTAATGATTGCCGATTCTCGTTTGCCGACTGCCGTTCTAGAAACCTCTCTGCGTTTCTCTTGGTTTTGGCAATTCTTTCCTTGGCAGCATTTCATCGCGTTGCGCCGTATTGAAAACAAAGGCAGCAACGATGGTTGAGGCTTGTTTCAAATCTTCAGGTATTAGATGATCATAAGTATCCATGTTGGTGTGGTGTGTACGGGTATCGTATTCAATTTCATCCTGGATGAACTGGAAGCCTGGAACCCCAACAGCATCAAATGCAAGGTGATCGGTTCCGCCGGTATTGTTGATAGTTATCGTAGAGGCGCCCAGGTCTTTAAAAGACTCGAGCCATTTAGCAAAAACTGGTTTTACAGCAGCATTCCCCTGCAGGTACACCCCACGAATTTTTCCGGTGCCATTATCCAGGTTATAATAGGCAGAAATTTTCCCGTGAGTTGGTTGCAACTGCATGGTTGCCGGATCGGCTACATGCATTTTTACATAGTTGCGGGAACCATGCAGGCCTTGTTCTTCGCCGCCCCACAGCGCAATACGTATGGTACGGCGTGGCTGAATACCAGAAGCTTTTAATAAAGGAACCGCTTCCATCATCACTGCACAACCCGAAGCATTATCAGTGGCACCGGTAGCTCCATGCCACGAATCGAGGTGACCACCTAACATCACCACTTCGTCTTTCAGCTTTGGATCAGTGCCCGGGATTTCTGCAATCACATTATAGCCTTTCAGGTCGTTGGTAAAATATTTTGTTTTTACGTCGGCTTCCAGTTGCACAGGAATACCTGCGTTCGCTAAACGCTGAACCCGTAAATAATCATCGCTTGACAGCACAACATTTGCCGGAAGTTCAGGCGCATCTTTCGTGTATTGTCCACCGCCCTGCACAAAAATGGTTCCCTCATTACCACGGCTTGTGCTTAGTATCAATGCGGGCTTCTCCTGCAGGTATAAGTTGTTTAATGATCTGGCAAATGCCTGCCTTGCCTGGAAGGCCTGCAACGCATTGGGGTTACCTCCCAGGCGGTTGCCGCCCTGACCGGGCTGCCGTGGTTCCGCGTTTGCCATTTTCAAAAGTTCTTCGTCGGTAAATCTTGTTGCATCGGGTTTGAAGCCAGGCTTCAATGTATCGTTGCTCCATACCATCACAATTTTGCCTTTCAGCTTTCCGGCATACTGTGTCAGTTCTGCTGAATCTTTTGCCTTGATCAAAACAATCTCTGATGACATGATATTCTTGCCCGGCGTGCTTCCCGTCCATGCTTTTGACTGAGCAATGAAAGGAACATAGTATGGTTTGGTCATGGCTACATAACAGCGTTCCTGTTGCCAGCCTTTACCAAAGTCGCCCCATGATTCTATCTGCGCATTTTTTAATCCCCAGCTTTCCAGTTTTGATTTTGTCCACTGGGCAGCGTTCATAAAACCCGGAGAGGCGGTAAGTCTGGGGCCGCTGACATCGGTCAAATAAAAAGCGTGGTCCATCACCTGGGAGTTCTTCATGCCTTCTTCTTTCAGTTTTGAAATAACAGCGTCATCGCCTTCTTTTTGTGCAAAGAGTAATGAGACTGACAACTGGCAGGCAGCAATCAACAGTAATTTTTTCATGTGTGTTTTGAGTTTTGCAGTTATAACGAAGGGGGAAGGTAGTGAAGAAAACCTCACCCTGGCCCTCTCCTGCGGAGTTGGAGAGGGAACTGCCACCGCACAGGTACTGGCTTGTGCCGTGTTTTCTTTCAGGATTCAATTTATCGGCCATTCATAATACCCTTGCCTTTCTTATTCTTTAAACATTCAACCTTGAACCTGCCGCTATCATACGACCTCTTGCCTTGTCATCCCGAAGCACGAAGGACCTTTGGACTGAATTATCAATGACACTACTGTAAGAGCTATAACTGATCGCTTTCTTTTCCCACAGCAGAAACCACAGATGCTTCGTTGCTTAGCAAGACAAGCAAGAGTCGTTACATTATATATCCGTGTCATATTCATGGCTGAAAGCTGAAGGCGGACGGCTCGTAGCTCATAGCTATTCCGAACGTACACGCTGTGCGACGCAAGAGAAGCTTCATAGATGTACTGGCTTCTGGTCCAAAAGAAAAGACCCAATCAAACAAATGATTGAGTCT
>DASVSM010000554.1:0-3995 GCA_036388115.1 Flavisolibacter sp. | reverse complement strand
CTGTATCCGTCACCCTAATTCATCCCGGCCGTATTGATACCCCTTACAATGAACATGCTGCCAGTTACCTGGAAAAGCAACCCTCGCATCGTGGTATGTTGTATCCGCCGGAGGCCGTAGCAGAAGCCATTGTGTATGCTGCTGAGCATCCTATCCGAGACATCAAAGTTGGCTTGCAGGTAAAATTGTTTACGGTATTGGCCAGCCTTGCTCCACGCTTGGTAGATAAGTTTGTTGAATTATATATGTATCCTATGCAACAATCCAAGTCGAGGCTATCGCACAATGGCAGCGGCGCTTTGTATCAACCTGGCTATGGCTTGCACGAACGAGGCACTCACGAAGGATGGGTGCGTAAGCGCAGCTATTATGTAAAAGCAGCTAAGTACCCGGTCTTTACCGCACTGGCTGTTGCCGGCCTGGCAGCGTTGGCTTACGGCAGTTTGCAAAAACAGGTTAAGTAAAATTACTGGGGTGAAATATTCGGGGCGGCGTTGATGAATAACAGCAGCAACCAGCGCCGGGCAATTATGGCAACCGATGATTGAGTAATCAGGCCTTGAAATTTTTGGCATCCCGAAACTGATCATGCTGTGGACTTTCGGCGGATGAATTCTTTTTGCGGAACTGCCTTCCCACAGGAGCATCCAAAAAGAAAAGAAGCTGTCTCAAGAGTAAAATGAAGGCATTGAGAATCGGCTAAACGAAAACCGATTCCATCACCTATCCTTATAAAAAGAGGCTGCCTCTTCCCTTTTGAGACAGCCTCTTTAAAAAGATTTGGAGGCTACCTGACGAAAGTCAAACCTGACAGTGAAAATCAAACTATTCTACATTTAGCATCGGGATTAGCAGTCATTGTGATTAGACCAGCAAAACAGCGCTATTTCTTTATTTTTTCCCCTATGCCAGGTTCACCAGGCTCTGTTTTAGCAAAAGGGATAAGATTGCAGCGTTTTGCAGCACTAAAAATTTGGCATCTCCCTGCTTGGCGATCAACTTTGCTCTGCATGCAGACGTACAGAGCGAGAGCCGTTTACTGCTCCTCCTACCGCTTTTGTCAGCAATCACCGGCAGAGAAAAAAGTCCCTGAAACCTCCCTGAATCGTTTAAAACACCGCAATCAATTCATTTAAAAACTAAAATATGAGACCTGTTTTTCTGTCCGCCCTGCTCTTTACTGCGTTTTACAGCTCTTCACAAAACGTCGGAATCGGGACGAACGTTCCGCTGCAAAAACTTCATGTGGCCGGGAAAGCCATTGTGGATAGCCTTGGCATCGGTATCCCTTCTCCACAGGCACCTTTACAGTTTTCAAACCTTGTAGCCAACAGAAAAATCGTCTTATATGATGATCTCCTAAACAATCATCAATTTTATGGTTTCGGTATCAATCCGGGCCAGCTTCGTTATCAAACAGCGCTACAGCAAACGGATCATACGTTTTATTCCGGTTATTCTGCCGATAGTTCAGTAGAGTTGTTACGGATTAAGGGCACCGGGAACGTAGGGATCGGCACTGCCACACCAACAGCAAAACTTGATGTGGCTGGAAAAGGCAAGTTCAATGGTGATTTAATCCTGACCAGCAACGACCCAGGCGGTACCTGGCTTTACCTGAATAACACCAGCGGGGCTGCCACTGGTTGGAAATTGGTAAGTAGCGGCACGGCCACACCTGGTGGAGCCGGCAACCTTTATGTTTATGATGCAGCCAACAATGCCGCAGTCACCGTGTTGGCAAATGGAAATACAGGCATTGGCAACAGCACACCGGCCGAAAAACTGGAGGTAAACGGTAATATCAAAACCACAGGCTATATCAAAGCAGGTCATGTGATTGTCAGCACGAACTACATGCTGCCAGCTAATTCCAATACCATTCAGCAGTGCAGTTGCCCCCCAAATACAACGCTGATTGGCGGTGGCGGCGGAAACATCACGATGTCAGATGTGCAAATCCGTGGGGTGAGTGTTAGTTATTCCGGGCCGGATCTTGATCCTGCTTTCAGCACTGTCAGATGGACCCTCTTGATTTCGAATGCTACCGCATTTGCGGCGCAAATCAGGGCCTACGCCATTTGTGCCAGGATTGGAAACTAAAAAGGGGTGAAAGCTTTTGTGTTTCCGGATATCGAAAGAAGGGCGGCTACATCCCTTTTGTGGCTGCACCAATTATCCTGTCATCCTGATTTTAAAGCTTCAGTAAATTCTTCAACCGTTGAATGCATGACATGTTTTCCACAGAGTATGTTTTGCTTCGACAAAAGGAAGAAAAAACAACAGGATAAAATGCTACGAAAGGATTGGTATAATTTGAACTATTCTCTTCTTATTGAATAAGAGCAGACGGCAAGAAAAAGCAAAGAATTAGAAGACAGATATACGAATACGCTTCTTACAAACAACATCAATGAATGGTATTCCAGGTAACCTAAATAAAAAAGAGGTTTGTAAACTAATAATTTACAAACCTCTTTTTTAAGTGGAGGATAACGGAGTCGAACCGATGACCTCTTGCATGCCATGCAAGCGCTCTAGCCAGCTGAGCTAATCCCCCATTATAGATTATAAGAACTTTCCGTTGACGGGCTGCAAAAATAAGTGTTCAGTTAATACACATGGTATAAAAATTTCTATACCTCTTTCAAATTGTTTTTATGCAAAAAGGCGGCGAATCAAAGAAAGTACGCAAGGCACAATCACAGGAAATGCCGGGCATCGAAGAGAAAATGAATCCCAAGCCCATCTCGTTAAAACCTCAGCCTTCACTTAAACTGGAAGGAAAGGTAGCACTGATAACCGGTGGTGACAGCGGGATCGGGCGGGCAGTGGCTTTGCTCTTTGCGGAAGAAGGTGCTGATGTTGCCATTTCGTATTTGAGCGAGGAGCAGGATGCACAGGAAGTGAAACGACTGGTAGAAGAAGAATTCGGCCGCAAGTGTTTATTGATCGCAGGTGACATCAGGAAAGAAAGACAATGCCAAAGGGTTGTTGAAAGAACCATCAAACAATACGGCAAGCTGGATATTCTGGTGAACAACGCCGCTACGCAAACCGAACAAAAGTCGCTGATGGATATTACCGATGACCAACTCTACGAAACCTTCGAGACGAACATCATTTCCATGTTCCGTATTACCAAGTTTGCTTTGCCGCATTTGAAAAAAGGTTCTGCCATTATTAATACAACGTCTGTGACGGCCTACCGCGGCAGTCCGTCTTTATTGGATTATTCGGCTACCAAAGGCGCTATTGTGACTTTTACCCGCAGCCTTGCACACAGCCTTGTCGACAAAGGCATTCGTGTGAATGCTGTTGCACCCGGCCCCATCTGGACACCATTGATTGTTGGCTCGTTTAAAAAAAGCAAAGTCTCTACATTCGGGTCCGATGTACCGATGAAGCGTGCCGGCCAACCGGCCGAAGTGGCCACATGTTATTTGTTCCTGGCATCAGAAGACAGTTCCTACATGACGGGGCAGGTATTGCATCCAAACGGCGGCGAGATCGTAAACGCATAAGGCACAAAAAGATCATTAAAAGAACTCATGGGGTGTCAGGCTTCCACCTGACTGAGAGCATACCCAAAAACCTGATCCGGGTAATGCCGGCGAAGGGATGAGTGAAAAAGCGCTGGCATTGCCGGTGCTTTTTTTTATGGACCAGGAGCCAGAATATCTATGAAGCGTCTGTTGCGTCGCACAGCGTGTACACTTTGTAATTCTACTGAGCAAGGCTTACAGGTTCTCAGTTGTTTCTTATTCGATCATCGGCCTCACCCTCAATCCCTCTCCGCACGGAGAAGGAAGCAACGGCACAGCTACTGGCTTGTGCAATCAATTCTTCATTTCTCCATCTATCTGCCATCATAATGCTTCTTGTCTTTACACTTCAAACCTTTATAACCTGCTTGCCAACAATACCGCCTCTTGCCTTGTCATCCCGGAATTAGATTCATTTCTATTTTCCTTCTCCCTTTGGAGAAGGTGGCG
>DASVSM010000553.1:0-2951 GCA_036388115.1 Flavisolibacter sp. | reverse complement strand
CCAGCATGATATCAAGAAGCTGTATGGATTTTCCGATAATGGCGAACAGCATCACCAGTACAGTGCCCGTTTTGGCTGGCGCTGGAGCGAAGGTGCTTTGCGGCTGTTTGCATACACGTATAACAAAGGCATGCGTGATGAAAAAGAAATTACCACAATCTCCGTCGGCATAGAAGTAGTTTGCTCGATAAAAGTATTTCCGGAGGTGTATGAGTTCTCTGTTGATGGAAAGGTTGTTACCATGCCCCGTATGAGCAGAACAACGGCCGGTAAAGGGTATCAATTGTATCCTTATTTCGGTGGTGATGAAGCAGCGCCACATGAAGTGAGAATCTGGATCAAAGAGTTGAAACCATGATTGTCTGAACCGCGATTTGTGGGATGGAAGGAATGCGTAGGAGCTAAAAGAGCTACATGATTAGAACGACTCTTGCACTATAAGGATTGTTGCCATTTCCTGTCAATCCTCTGAATACGGTAAATCATGGTTCAGACATCTTCACAAGCTTTTAAGCCCATCTTTTTGTTGATTGCCCTAAATTGTGTGACGAATTGGATTGGTATGAAAAAATTAACCCTTGCCCTTTGTTGCCTCGCCATCTATTTTTCATTTACGCAATACAGCACCCGGTCAACAGCCGATAAATGGGTTGACAGTGTGTTCAATTCGTTGAGCAAAGAAGAAAAAATTGCACAACTGATGGTGATCCGTGCTCATAGCAACCTGGGGCCTGATCATGTAAAACAGGTTACCGATCTTATTCAGAAATACAATGTAGGTGCACTGTGTTTTTTCCAGGGCGGGCCGGTGCGCCAGGCCAATCTTACCAACTTTTATCAATCCATTGCAAAAACGCCGCTGATGGTTACCATCGATGGCGAATGGGGATTGGGCATGCGGCTCGACAGCGCTATTAAATTTCCTTACCAGTTAACGCTTGGTGCCTTGCCTGATGAAAGGCTGGTGTACGAAATGGGCGTAGCTTTAGGTGAGCAGATGAAGCGCATTGGTGTGCATGTGAACTATGCACCGGTGGTTGATATCAACAACAACCCGGCGAATCCTGTTATTGGTTACCGTTCATTTGGCGAGGACAAATACAAGGTGGCGCAACTGGGTGTTGCTTACACAAAAGGCATGCAGGCTGCAGGCATCATGGCTTGTGCCAAGCACTTTCCCGGCCATGGCGATGTGGCGGTGGATTCGCATTACGACCTGCCCTTGATCAGCAAATCAAAATTTCAGTTAGATACATTAGAGCTTTATCCTTTCAAGCAATTATTTAAAGCCGGTGTAGGCAGCGTGATGGTGGCGCATCTGGCCATTCCTTCCATCGATGATGAGCCCAACAGGCCTACATCCATTTCCGAAAAAAGCATCACAGGTCTTTTGCGCAACGAACTGTATTACGAAGGACTTACGTTCACCGATGCACTGGAAATGAAAGGCGTTACAAAATTTTATGGCAGCGGAGAAGCTTCCGTGCAGGCATTGATAGCGGGCAACGATATGCTGTGCCTGCCCGAGAATGTTGAACAATCCATTGACGCCATAAAGAAGGCGGTTAAAAAGAAAAGGCTGAAGCAGGAAGATATCGACAAAAAAGTGCGCCGCGTTTTGTATTCGAAATACCAACTGGGCTTAAGCGAGCCGCAGGTTATTAAAACGGAAAACCTTGTTGAGGATATTAACAAGCAAACAAATTATTTCCGGACAAGAGTGGCTGCCAACGCGGTTACGGTGATGAGCAATAAAGCCGGGTTGCTCCCATTCATCACCGGTGGAAAAATAGCGTATATCGGCATTGGCACCTCTGCTTCGAACACCTTTGGCGAACGCATCAAAGCTGATTTTGGTGCAGATACTTTTGTCCTTCCTTATAACGATAGCACCAAAGCAACAACGATCTTAAACGACATTAAAGCAGGTGGCTACGGCAAGGTGATAATTGGCGTGCACAATTTTGCACCGCGCCCTACTAATAACTACGGCATTTCAAAAGCTGCGGTGGATTTGGTGAACGAACTGCAGGCACACAATGCATTGACATTTGTATTTGGCAACGTGTATGCTGCGCAAAACTTCTGCAATGCTTCTACACTGATAGCAATGCACGAAGATGATTCCATCTTTCAGAATGCCGCCGCTGATTTTTTGCAAGGGAAGATCAGTGCAAAGGGAACGTTGCCGGTTACTGTTTGCAATATCACTTATGGAACAGGCATTGCAGTTAACCGCTTTTCGTCGGTTGGAAGCAGCCCCGAATGGGCAACTGTTGACAGCATCGTACAAGATGGCCTGGTAAAGAAGGCCTATCCCGGAGCGGTGGTGCTGGCTATTCAAAACGGCGTGATCAAATACCACAAAGCCTTTGGTAATTATGAGTTTAATCCTTCATCGCAGCCGGTGAACCTGGAAAGCGTTTTTGACCTGGCTTCGGTAACAAAAATTTCGGCAACAACGGTTGCGGTGATGAAACTTTATGAACAGGGCAAGCTTGATCTTGATAAAACCCTTGGCGATTATCTTTCTTATACGGCGGGTTCTGATAAGGCATTGCTGAAGATAAAAGACATTCTCCTGCACCAGGCAGGATTAAATCCCTTCATCTCTTTTTACAAGGAAACAATTGACAGCATCGGCCAGCCGTCGGTTGCTTTGTACAGCGATAAAATGTATGGAGATTATACGGTGCCGGTGGCTAAAAACGTTTGGTTGCGCCGCGACTGGAATGATACTATGCTCACCCGCATTGTACATAGTAAATTAACCGCCCACGGCAAATATGTGTACAGCGATAATGACTTTATTCTTTTGGGAAAAATTGATGAATCCATCAGCGGGCAAACGCTTGACCAATTCGTTTATAATACGTATTACCGTCCGATGGGAATGGCAACAACCGGCTTTAAACCATGGCAACGGTTTGGAACGGAAAGAGTAGTGCCTA
>DASVSM010000552.1:0-1532 GCA_036388115.1 Flavisolibacter sp. | reverse complement strand
TATTGACGAAAAGTTTGATTATGCCTACCGGAACATCGGCGATGCCTACATCCGCATCCGCAAATACAAAGAAGCCATTGAGGCACTGGAAAAGGTATTAGAGCTTTCCAAGCCGGAAGAAGTGATTTATGAAGCCATAGGCCATTGTTACGACCGAATGAAAAACTTTGCCCAGGCCCGGTTTCACTACAGGAAAGCTTCTCATCTGAATCCTGATGATAGCAAATTGTATTACAAGATTGCCTGCACCTATTTCAACGAAGGCCAATGGAGCAGTGCCGTAAAGCAGTTGGAATCGGCATTAAAGATTCACCGCTCACAACATGAGTATAATTTGTTGATGGGTGAATGCAAACTGGAATTGAACGAAATCAAGGAGGCAGTTCAATATTTATCCACTGCTGTCAGGGTCCGACCGAAAAATATTTCAGGGTGGGAATCACTGATCCGTTGTTTGTACCAGGCTAAATTTTATCCTGAAGCACGCCAGCAAACATTAGCTGCCATCAAACATACCAATGGAAAGACTGTTTTTTTATACTACCTGAGTGCTGTTTTGTTTGCTATGAATAAGCCAAAGGAGGCGCTTTTATTCCTGGAAAAAGCCTTAACTGCTTCTCCAAAAGGTGTAAAAAAGCTTGTACAGTTGAATCCTTCTATCCTGCAAAAGCCGCAGGTGGTAGACATGATTGCCCGCTATAAACGAAATAGATAACTCCGAAAAGGTTAGTTCCCTATTTTTGCCCGCAATTTTAATCAACTGTTGAATGAATTTTAACCTATCGCAAATCCCGGAGCGTTTTCAGAAGCCTCGCCAGGCAGGTATTACCATGGTAATGGACAAAGGATTAAGTGTTGAAGAGGCCAAAAATTTTTTAAGTGTTTCTCATCCCCACGTAGATATTATTAAGTTAGGTTTCGGAACTTCTTTTGTAACCCCCAATTTAAAGGAGAAGCTGGAAGTTTATAAATCGTACGATCTGCCAATCTATTTTGGCGGAACCTTGTTCGAAGCGTTCTTGATCCGTAACCAGTTTGAGGATTATATTGCTGTTTGTAAAGAATTTGGTATAAACTACATGGAAGTGAGTGATGGCTCCATCGACATTCCACACGCTGAAAAATGCGGTTACATTGAAAAGCTGACAAAATACGGAACGGTTTTAAGCGAAGTGGGTAGCAAAGATGCTGCGCATATCATTCCTCCCTATAAATGGATTGAATTGATGCGTGCCGAATTAAGTGCCGGTTCCACGTATGTTATTGCAGAAGCCCGTGAGGCTGGTAACGTAGGTATCTATCGCGGCAGCGGAGAAGTAAGGGAAGGTTTAGTGCAGGAGATCCTTACACAGATACCTGGTGAAAAAATTATTTGGGAAGCACCGCAAAAAGCGCAGCAACTATATTTTATTGAGTTGCTGGGTTGCAATGTTAACCTTGGAAATATTGCACCATCAGAAGTGATTCCAATGGAAACAATGCGCATTGGCCTTCGAGGCGATACTTTTCATTTATTCCTGAACAAAGAAACA
>DASVSM010000551.1:0-3001 GCA_036388115.1 Flavisolibacter sp. | reverse complement strand
GATGGGCACAACCGCCGGACACCTGAACGACGTAAAGCGAATGATCATCCGCGACCGCAATCATCCATCCATCATTAGTTGGTCTATCGGCAACGAAGAGTGGGGGATCGAAAATGGCATCACCGGTGAACGCATTGCCATTACGATGCAGGCCTTTGTGAAAAGCTTCGACACAACAAGAACAACAACAGCCGGGATCAGCGGCGGTTTCAGAAGCGGCATTTCCGATGTGCTGGAGGTGGTGGGTTATAACTACCTGGGCAACGGTGACATTGATGCACATTACAAACGCTTTCCGGATCAGCCAGGCATGGCAACCGAAGAAGGATCAACCTTTGCCACAAGAGGAATTTATGTTACCGACGACAGCAAACATTACCAGGCGGCTTACGATAAAAAGCCAAGGCCTTCGTTTTACAGCATTGAAGAAGCATGGAAGTTTTATGCGGCACGTCCTTACCTGGCCGGTATGTTCATCTGGACGGGTTTTGATTACCGCGGCGAACCAACGCCTTATGGCTGGCCTTCGGTTACGTCTTATTTTGGTATGATGGACCTCTGCGGATTTCCCAAAGACAATGTTTATTACCTGCGGTCGTGGTGGGGAGATAAACCTGTGCTGCACCTGCTGCCCCATTGGAACTGGCCCGGAAAGGAAGGAGCAGAAATTGCCGTGTGGGCTTACAGCAATTGCGATGAAGTGGAACTGTTTCTAAACAAAAAAAGCCTTGGTAAAAAGAAGATGGAGCAATACGGTCACCTTGAATGGAAAGTTCCTTATGCACCGGGTACATTGGAAGCAGTAGGATACAAAGGGGGCAAAAAGGCATTGACGGATAAAGTGCAGACAACCGGCAATGCTGCGGCCATTCAACTAACCGCTAACCAGTCATCGCTTAAAGCAGATAAAGAAGACATTGCCGTTGTTACAGTAGACATGCTGGATAAGAACAACCTTCATATACCAACGGCAAATGAGGAGATTCGTTTTTCGATACAAGGCCCTGCAAAAATCATTGGCATTGGCAATGGTGATCCAACGTCATTAGAAGCCGAAAAATACCTCCCCGCCATAAGCACTATCAAAATCGAAAACCTGAAAGAGAAAACAGTTGAGACCATCACGAATAGGGAAGAAACGGCTGCTGCTTTTGATGACGCGGCCTGGCAGACTGCCTTCAAAGATGAACGTACACAGGCCTTTGGCGAATCTGTCAAAGCATTGGTCTATCGCGGAAGTTTTACAATGCCGGAATTGAAAGGCGAGGAAACAGTGACCTTCTTTTACAAAAGCATCGGCAAAGAACAATCCATCTACATCAATGGCAAGGAAGTAGGTCTGAACTTAAAAGAAGAAGCAAGAGGCAATGCATTTGTTCTTCCGGCATCACTTCTTCGCAAAGGACAAAATACCATTGCCATTGCTGCCGTGCCGCTGTTAAAGAAACAGCCCTGGGACAATATCAACAGCGATCCTGGCCTTTTTCAGATCATCACACCGGCACCGCAATGGAAGCGGAAGTTGTTCAATGGATGGGGGCAGGTTATCATCCAGTCAACAGGTAGTGAAGGGGAGATTATTCTAACGGCAACGTCTGGAAATTTGAAGGCTGGTACACTGAAGCTAAGAGCTGAAAAGGCAAGTCTTCGCCCGGCGATCACCGAAGATTGATGGTCATCGCAAGGCGGTCTTTACTGAATACGGCCGGCAGGTTGAATGGCTTGCTGGCTTCTTATCTCACATCGAAACAAAATTTTATGATGAAGGGTCTTTTCTTATCTGCTGCCATTATTTTCTGTACAACGGCAGTTGCACAAAAACCGCTGACACTATGGTATAATAAGCCTGCTTCCACATGGACAGAAGCTTTGCCTGTTGGCAATGGTACAATAGGCGCCATGGTGTTTGGTGGTGCGACTGAAGAATTATTGCAGCTAAACGAAGCAACACTCTGGAGTGGCGGCCCGGTGAAAAGCGGTATTAATCCGGCTTCGCCGCAATACCTGCAACCGTTACGGGAAGCACTCTTCGCCGGTGATTATAAAAAAGCCGATGCCATGGCGCACCGTATGCAGGGGCTTTATTCGGAAAGCTATATGCCGTTAGGTAATGTAAAAATATTGCAATCATTTACCGGAAGCCCAACTGCTTATTACCGTGATCTGAACATTCAGGACGCGGTGGCTACAACAACCTTTGCTGTGAATGGCGTGCAATACAAACGTGAAATTTTTTCATCGGCACCTGATAAAGCAATTGTCGTACGCATCTCTGCAGATAAGTCGAAACAACTAAATCTTACCATTGCTGCCGGCAGCCAGTTAAGACATGCTGTTAGTACCAGCAAAGATGTGCTGGTAATAAAAGGGAAAGCCCCCTCTCATGTGGAGCCAAGTTATTACAATCCAAAACGGGAACTCATTGTTTATGGTGATACCACAGGCTGCCGGGGAATGCGGTTTGCCGTTATGATAAAGCCTGTGGTAAGGGATGGAAAGCTGTTTACCGATACGGCAGGTATTCATATCACGGATGCATCGGAAGTGGTTCTTTATGTAACGGCTGCCACCAGTTTTAACGGTTATGATAAATGTCCTGATAAAGAGGGAAAAGACGAATTGCGGATAGCCACAACCAATCTTTTAAATGCATCAGGAAAAACTTACAACACCATTTTACGGTCGCATCTTGCCGATTTTCAGCGCTACTTTAACCGGGTGTCACTTACACTGAACAAGGATGAGAAAAGCAAAGCAAACATTCCTACCGACGAACGTTTGGAAGCCTACACAAAAGGAGAAGCCGACGCAGGATTGGAAGCCCTGTACTTTCAATATGGCCGTTACCTCCTGGTCTCTTCTTCCCGCACGGCAAATGCACCGGCCAATCTGCAGGGCATCTGGAACAAAGAAATGCGGCCTCCATGGAGCAGTAACTATACCACCAACATCAATGTGCAGATGAACTACTGGCCGGCGGAGAGCACGAACCTTTCTGAGC
>DASVSM010000550.1:0-4715 GCA_036388115.1 Flavisolibacter sp. | reverse complement strand
AAAACCTTTTCGTTCGTAATAGGCAATGAGTGTATCGCGGCTGGTGATCACCGTCATTTTTATCTGCCTGCACCTAACCGTTTTTGCATATTCTTCCGAGGCCTTCATTAACTGCGCACCCAAACCTTTTCCCTGCAGTTCCGGGTTTACGGTCAGCATTCCAAGGTATAATGCATCTCCCTGCTTTTCCAGGTAAACACAACCTTTAATTATTCCCTCCTTTTCTGCAACCAGGATCACTGCACCAGGCTTTTGGAGCATGGTGGTCAATGACTCTTCACTGGTGCGAATGCCATCCAGCAGATCGGCTTCTGTTGTCCATCCTATCCGGGAAGTTTCGCCGCGGTAGGCACTGTTTACCAGTACATTCAATAAAGGGATATCTGCACTACCTGCACGCCTGATATTCATCCTGCGAAGGTAGAAATGAAAACAGCATCGAAAAAGTTTGTGCAACCTTCCCGATGCCGTAATTTAAAAAGTTATTGCTATTGTATGATGAACTGTTGCTGCATTCTTTGTGCGCCGCTTACTTCCATCACATACATTCCTTTTTGAAATTGAGCAACGGCAATGCTTTGCGTGGATGATGTACCATTAACAGTTATCGCTTCATGATGAACCAACTGAGCGGCAGCGTTGTAAACACGAACATCGTATTTGCCCGCAGAAACGCCGTTAACCTGTAACATCACCTGTGCGCCCTGCATTACCGGGTTGGGATAGAGGCCAAGCGATGTGGCTGACGAACTGACTTCAATTTTTACCACGCTGCTATATAATACACGACCCGTAGTCTCCACCGCCTTTATGCGATAGTAGTTTGCTTTGTTCAGCGGCTGCAGGTCGGCGGAATGATAGTTAACCTTCCCACCATCGTTTTTTACATTGTTCACCTTTGTCAGTTCAGCAAACTGCTGGCCGTTTGCTGAGCGTTCAACCACATACTGCAACACGTCGCTTTCTGTTGCGTTGGTCCAGCTCACTTCTACTTCTTTCCCTTTCAATAATGCGGCAACATTTACAAAATGTACGGGCAAAATCCGGAACGAACCGGAAAGCGACATGTCATTGCCATCAGTGCTTTCACCGGGTCCCCAGGTGCCATTTGCAGTTTCCGCATTGTAAGCATAAATGCGAATAATCAATGGTGAAGTTGTGCTGATCGCAGTTGGAAAAATGAAGCTGCTCGATTGATTTGAATTGACATCTGCTATATTAACCGCGTTGGTAGCATCGGCGGCAAAAGCATCCATATTTGTGCGGATGACAAAGCTTCTGGGGCCGGTGACCGAACGCTGATGCTGTAATGCAATGGTTGACAAAGTAATTCCGTAACCGGCTTTAGGTGTCACCGTAAATTCCAGGTAATCATTCATATCCGGAATTGAACCGGTTGTCCAGCTTTTGGAATTGAACCTGTCGGCATTGGCAACTGCCGATACGCCGGGGCCTCGTGTGATGGCCGAAGGCATTACGCCGGTTGACTGCGAGCAGGTGGGCCAGGTGCTTTCATCACCCTCGCTGCCAGCAAAAGAAAACGAAACAATTTGTGCAACCGATCGGTGAAAGAAAGAGGAGAGAATAAGTAAAAAGAAAAAGGTGTATAATTTCTTCATGGTACAGGCTTGGTATAATAGTTTTTTATAAGGTTCGGGCTGCCAAAGTACTCTTTGCACCGTAAAAATGCAAGGATCTGACGTATAGTTACGTTCTGCGATGTGGATTTTACGCGGTTATGGTTTGATAAACAGCATAGTTAGTCGTTGGGGAAAGTTTAGGCTATTGAAGAAAAAGAAGGATAAGAAAGTAGTTTTTCATTCCTGTTATGCCTGTTTCTGCTGCAAGTAAAAAGTGCTTTTACTCATTTTATTGATGGCCTGTGGGTGATCTGAACCGTTCTATTTTCGTCGCACTATGTGGTTTGTGTTTTCACGACAGGTTGAAAAATAATGTACAAACCGGGTTATGTAAATTTATTGGTGCAATGCCCGGTTAAGATGTTGGCCATGTATTCAACGAGGTTATGCCGGCATAGCAGAAATCGTCCTGTTGCAGGAGATGGACCCGAGGTAATTCTCCGTAAATTATCACGGCAGAAAAGGGTTACGTATTGCTTGCCCTGACAATAAAAAGAATGTTTAGCCCAAGGTAGACGATCAGTACAATTTGCGCCATCAGCATATCAAAACGCTTTGCTTTTTTCAGTTCATTTTTCTTAACTAAAAGCAGGGAATAGGCAGTTGCCGTAATAATCACTAAAATGGCAAACAGCGTAAGTCCATGAAGCATGTCAACAAGGGTGAACGACGTTGATTCCGGTAGCGAAGAATCAATAATGTATTTGTTACCAATCACGGCAAACAACGAACCCACACTCAGCCCGAACCGTGAATCCATGCCATCTGCGTGAATATAAAAACACACATAAGCAATCAGGAAAGCGATGTACATGCCAAGAAATATCTTCCAGAAGATACCAGCCGCATCTCTTGTTATAACCAGCCGCACACGGAAAGCGCCGTATTCTGTGCGTGGTTTTGCCAGCGACTCGTCTCCAAATCCTGTTTCATAAACTTTGATACCGGTTGTCAGTAAACAGCTGTCAATCTTCCAGCCATTGATGGCAAACCGGGGATCATAATGATTGCCTACCGTATCGGCAATAAACACCAGCGACTTCGCATCGAACTGGGAATTTTCAATGGAGAAGCGGAGGGTTTGATGATCGAAAGGAAAATTGCTGATCCGCCACGAATCTTTCATGACACATTGCAGTTTCATCTGCATATAAATTTCTTCGGAAGAGCTGTCAATAACGGCAAATGATCTTTCTACTGACTTGGCGCCTGGTATCTCCAGGTTATCGAGAAAATTAAGGTCTTTGTTTTTATATTTTAACCACAGCCACAGGTTAGTGCTGAATTCCTTTTGTTTAAAATCGATATCGTGGATGCTGGTAATGTAAATGCCGACCTTAACCGTATCAGGTTTTTTTGGCTGCGCAAACACGCTTGCGTACAACAGAATAAAGAAAGCGCAGATAGTAGTTTTTCTCATAAACAATCTCACAGGATTTGGTGCCGAAAGATAATAGCGAAAGGGCACGGCTCAAAGTGTGATATGGAAATCATTCAATGTGAAGCCAACAAACAAGCAATTATGATTTGCGGCCTTTCCTTAAACCTTCCGAAACACCCGGCAAAAAAAGGCAGACCGGACAATTTTTTTCTGTTCTACTGTCGACTCTGCATCAGAGGCGGCATGTTTTTTTTACCACTCGCCTTTGTTGCTGTACAGGGCAATTCCTGGAAACGGTACAAATGGCAGTAAATAATTTTTCATTGAGTTTTTAAAACGTAAAGCTTATGCTAGCAATGAATTTCCGCGGGCCATTCAGGGTTCGCGCCGATAAGAACAAACCTGATCCAAAAATTCTCCATGAGAATGATGCGATCATCCGCGTTACCCGTTCCTGTATCTGCGGCTCTGACCTTCACTTGTACCATGGCATTGTGCCGGATACCAGGGTAGGGATGACCTTCGGACACGAGTTCACAGGTATCGTTGAAGAAGTTGGGTCAGGAGTGCAGAAGTTGAAAAGGGGCGATCATGTGATGGTGCCATTTAACATTGCCTGTGGTAGTTGTGTTTTTTGTAAACAGGAGTTGTATGGCAACTGCCACGAGTCGAACTCACAGGCAACCGCGGTTGGGGGCATCTTCGGCTATTCGCATACAGCCGGTGGTTATGATGGCGGACAGGCAGAGTATGTCCGGGTTCCCTATGCCGATATTGGGCCGACGATTATCCCGGCCGGAATGGACATTGAGGATGCCGTAATGCTGACCGATGTAACGCCAACGGGCTACCAGGCGGCAGAGATGGGGGGCATTCAGCCCGGCGATACCGTGCTTGTATTTGGTGCTGGTCCCATTGGTATTATGGCCGCCCGTTGTGCATGGCTGTTTGGTGCCGGAAGGGTGATTATCGTTGACCATCTTGAATACCGCCTGGAGTTTGCCCGCAACTATGCTAAATGCGAAGCTTACAATTTTAAAGAGATGGACGACCCGGTTGTGTTCTTCAAGAAAACCACGGACTGGCTGGGTGCCGATGTATGCATCGATGCTGTGGGTTGCGAAGCTGCCGGCAATGTTGCCCAAACATTGCTTGGCCGTAAAATGCTGATGGTTGGTGGCTCCGCAACAGCTTTACATTGGGCCATCAATTCGGTAAAAAAAGGCGGTATTGTTTCTATTGTGGGTGTGTATGGCCCGCTGGATGCACTGGTGCCAATTGGAAACGTGGTAAACAAAGGGTTAACTATCAGGGCAAACCAGGCATCGGTGAAGCGCCTTTTGCCAAAGCTTATCGATCATGTGATGGCCGGACGCCTCGATCCGAAAGGCCTCATCACGCATCGTGTACCGCTGGAAGAAGTAGCCGAAGGATACCACATCTTTTCAGCCAAAAGAGACAATTGCATTAAACCTGTTTTAATTCCTCCGTCAGCGATGATCGCTGCCTAAAATAAAACTATATGGAAAAGATGATTGATCCTGAAATGGACAGGAAAATTGCCAACGCACCCAAGGATATTCCGGGATGGGGATATGATGCTGATCCGCAGAACAACCCCACCTACCCGATGAAAAATAACACGGGTGCCGATCATGAGCGGATACATTATGAAAAGCCATCGCAGCAACCGG
>DASVSM010000549.1:0-3932 GCA_036388115.1 Flavisolibacter sp. | reverse complement strand
ACCTTGGTATGCAGGGCTTTTCACAAGCAGAGGTTAGAGATATTATTAATTCAGCAACGGCTAAATTTTCTGCTCACACGGCCCTGCAGAACATCAAAAAAAGCTTACCGCCACCTGAGCAGGCGAAAGCAGGCTTTTCGCCCAGGAAAGCGCCGGAGTTCAGTCAACCGGATATGAATGGCAAGCCTGTTTCCTTAGCATCATTCAAAGGCAAATATGTGTTGGTAGATTTTTGGGCGAGTTGGTGCAAGCCCTGTCGTCAGGAGAACCCGAATGTAGTAAAGGCTTACAATGAATTCAAGGATAAGAATTTTACTGTATTTGGTGTTTCATTGGATCAGGAGAAAACGGCATGGCAGCAAGCGGTTCAGCAGGATGGTTTAACATGGACCCATGTCAGCGATTTGAAATACTGGGATAACGAGGCTGTCCGTTTGTACGGGATACAGGGTATTCCTGCTAATTTTTTAGTGGATCCGCAGGGGAATATTATTGCGCAGGATTTGAGGGGGGAAGAGTTGGTGGAAACGCTTAGAAAACATCTCAAATAAAAGAGCTCTTTCAAGAGGGCATAAACCTGCAAGTGCACGACTTTTTAGATAAGTAATTTGTAATAGTTAGTAGTTGATCGGACAGTTGAGGATTTTTGTTTTTAGTAATCAAAAGGGTTTGGATTAAATAGTTAGGCTGCTGGGCTTATTTGGTTCAGCAGTTTTTGTTTGGCCAAGTTAAGGGATTCCATAAATGTTTGCATGGGGGTTTTACCAAAGCAGTAACGGCCACTGTGAGGTCGCTCCTCATTATAATGCTTGACCCACTCATCCAGATCGGCTTGAAGTGCTGGTAAATCCTGGTAAAGCTTCCGACGGAAAGCAACAGCGTAAAACTCGTCTTGCATCGTGCGGTGCAATCGTTCGCAAATACCATTTGATTGGGGATGCCGCACTTTTGTCTGCTGTGATCGATGGCCTCGAGCTGCAGATACAGCTCATATTCATGGTTTTCAGGCCGCCCGTTGAACTCTGTACCTCTGTCGGTAAGCATTCGTAGAATGGGTATTTGGTGCTGCTCAAAAAAAGGGATAACCCTGTCATTGAGTACATCTGCCGAAGTGATGGCGTGCTTGCTGGTGTAAAGGTTTGCAAAGGCCACACGGCTGTAGGTGTCGATCACCGTTTGTTGATAGATACGGCCCACACCTTTAATAGTACCAACATAATAGGTGTCCTGCGCAACTAAGTAACCAGGGTGTTCGGTTTCGATCTCACCACAGGCCTCCAGCTTTTCCTGCTTGCGTTCCAAGGCAATCATCTGGGCTTCGGTAAGAATGAGGCCATCCTGTGCCACGCGGGCTTCCAGGGCCTTTAAACGCTTCTCAAAGACTTCCAGGTCATGTCTTTGCCAAACGCAGCGTACACCGGCGGCGGAGATGAAGATGCTTTGCTTGCGAAGTTCATTTCAGGCCCTGGATTGCCCATAAGCCGGGTAGTCAAAGGCCATCTTTACCACCGCTTCTTCCACCTGCGGTTCTACTCTATTCTTGGGAATGGGTTTGCGGCGGCTGATCTCTCTAAGGGCTTCTTCGCCCCCGGTGTTATAAAGCTCCTTGATGCGGTAAAAACTCTCACGGCTCGTACCCATTAGCTTACAGGCACGCGTCACGTTGCTTAATTGTTCGGCTAAATTGAGCAGCCCTACTCTTGATTTGATGAACCTGCGTTTCTGAGTTCATGATCTGACTTTTTGGGGTTATTAAATAAGTGTCGCTACTTAAATTTAATCCCAACTGTCAGATCAACTCTTAACTTCTACAGGTAACCGCACTAAAATTTGGCATCGCATTCTGTTAGGTGTTACTATCGAAGTTTATTTCTAATTGCAGGCTTTTGCAGTTTAGTAACGTGTTATAATTCCTGGTGTGTATATTAATTTTTACAAGCCTTATGATTATCCAATAGTTAAATCTAGTTAATAACTAGTGACATAAAAGCAGAGCCTAAGAGGCAGACAATAACTTAAATTATTTTATGTCGAGTGTCTTGTAATATTGAACTACCTGTATCCATTGCTCGTCAGCGGATGTCTTTTTTGTATCTAAGTTTTTTACGAAAACTTCAACTTCTTTTTTGTAGGCAGGTAGATAAGTAGTCAATTCCTTCAAGCTTTTTAATGGCTGCAGACTGTTATCAATACTAATAAAATATAAAGCTGAAGTAATAATTCTTTGTTCATGGGTAGAAGCCCCGTAAGGTAATGTTTCAGTAACAACTTTTTGAATTGCTTTATAAAGGTTGATTTTGCCTGTATCGAGCAATTGATACCATTGTGTTGTATGTGCTTTACTGGGCTTTGGAACAGTAGAAGAATGCACTAAATGATACTTTGTTTTGGTCAAACTGTCTTCCAACCAAATTTCTTTTGCTGAAATAGCTGCAACAAACACTTTGTCATCGACTGAAATAAAGTGTATCTCGTTATTCAGGATATCAAGCTTAATCATGTTTCCAGAAAAACCTTGCCCCTTTGTGCTAATCATCTTCCCTTTCATCCAATTATCAGAGAAATACGGTGTTCCACTTATCAGGTTCACAAACTTCGTATTCACAAATGGAACTCCTCCCACCGTATAAAAAGCATGTTGGCCCATGCCATTAGTCGGAGCGGCCGTATTTACATCAATTACCTTTTGTGCAGAGATGGCGTAAGACATACTCAGTCCTGCTATCAAAAAAAACTTTCTCATAGTTGACATTATAGATACGTTGAAAGTATTGGCTTCTGCAACCATTCTTGTGTAAGATATATATTTTATATACAAACTGCTTGTTTACTGTTTTTTAAAAAGCACCCCCTTTCTAGCAAAAAAGCCTTCCTGTTGCGGAAGGCTTTGTATAATAAGCAGATATTATTAGTAGTGTCTGAACGTACCAATTGCCAGGGGTCTTCCTTTGGCAGTACCCGTAACATAAACTGTTACAATACGTCCTTCGCTTACGCTGGCGCCAGTTGTCAATGTAACAGTAGATGAAGTTAAAACGTTCTGTGTTCCCGCTGTCTTTACTTTGGCAGTATACGTTCCTCTAGGAACCGCTGTAAATACTGATAAAGCCTCTTCATTCGGTGAAGCGCCAACATACGATCTATTAGCAATTGTAATGGAATCGTTTGGTGTTACTGAAGTTCTTACCAATGTAACATCTACGGCAGATGCATTTGGCGCCAAATGAAGCAGGCGAATATGCGACATATTCACTGCTGGTAATGTCAGGTCATCCTTTAATCGTAACAGTTTTGCCAGGCCAGTTGCAGAAGTTGTTGTATCATATACAAAAAGCGAATATGATTTGCCTTTTTCGAAGCTATACTCGAAAGAATTGATGTAGCTGGAAGAAGCAGTTGTTGCTCCGCGGCGGATGCCAACTGTTTTTGGACCGGCTAACACAGGTAAATAAGTAGAATTATTGTTGTAGAGAATGCCATTTGAATTGGATCTCAGGTCGTTAAAAAATACATGTAAAGTGTCGGGAGAAGCGGAGGAGACAGGGGAAGTATGTATAACTGCCACACTGCTCCAGTCAGCAGGCTGCTCAAGATCCTTTTTACAAGAAATGAACAATGCCGATGAGATTGCAGCGAATGCGAATATCTTTTTCATTATTTTATCTATTTTGGACAAATTCAACAAGGAAGTTTGTCATTCAGAAAAACTGTTGATGATAACCAATTTGATCCTTTCGATATTTTCCGAAAAGGACCAAATTGGCTAATTCAATAACCTTCAATCATATTAATGTTCGTACGAGGCAGTTAGAAGTATCCTGCATTTTGTTGCATACATGGGTTGGCTGTCATTTCAGGTAAAGGGATGGGCAATACGAACCTGAAATTGTTTGCCGGTAAAGTAACACCAGTAGCGCTTGGAGCATCTACCG
>DASVSM010000548.1:0-11224 GCA_036388115.1 Flavisolibacter sp. | reverse complement strand
TGGTGAAGCTTCTTCAATTCTTTGTTGAAAAAGTTGATGCTAAAAGAAATGGTCTTCAGGAACCGGTTATCAGGAATTGTAGACTTAAAATAATCGCGGTACACTTTGCTGTAAAGGATCGGCACATAAATGTTCAGCCCTTCGCTGAACAGCGAAATTTGTAGCCCGGCATCAAACAAAAACCGGTCGGTGTCGGCATCCCTGTTCCACCCTTCGGCATAAGTGCCAATGTCAGCAAAAATGCGAAGCGGGATTTTAATGGGCAGCACCGAAAGCGGGTTGATCTTCTCCGGCACCGTCGTTACAAAATTAGCCGCCATCAGCCAGTTATCTGTTTTTCCAATCTTACTGGCGAGTAAGTCCGTTCGTACTTTAAAGCCGCCATCTCTGATCATGATCTGCTGGCTGGGCAATCCTTCAAACTCATTGCGGCCCATAAAATAATTGCTGTAGGTATAATCTTCGTAACCGTTCGGGCCTGTCATGTTTAAATGAAAGCGATCATTCGCAAATTGTTTTTGAATTGTTTTTTCTCCCAGGTAATTAAACTTACCGGCAGAAAAACGAACGGATAAACCCCCACCTTTTGCGTAGTTGAAAAAGTAATTGGCCGTCAGTGCAGTCCGAACAAAATCCTGCGCCTGCTCCACCTGCAATGTCACATCAAATGGGTACAGTGTCCTGAAGTTTTGATAACCAAACTGCAGTTGATTCAGGTACCGGCTTTTTGATGGCGTACTGTAATTGAACCGGATCGTTGTATCCGTTGGTGTTTTAATGCTGTCGATGGAAACGCTCAGTGATTGTTCGTTGATCAGGAATGTTTTCCACTGGATAAATTTATTAGCAGTGCTGCGAGGAGTCTTTTCTTTAAACGTAAGTTTTAATCCCGGCACCAGCTTTACAAAACGCATCTGGTGTTTCCTGGACTCATCATCCGTGAATTCATCCATGGTAAACGAAGAAGCATTCAGAAAAATATCTGTTCTTTTTACAAACCCGTTTGATGGAATGGCATAATTCAGTTTTCCCAAACCGGTGAAGTTTTTACTTCCGGTGGCATAAAGCGGGATAGCAAGAAAATTAAACTTCGCTGTTGACGAACCATAGTTGGTTGCCAATGCGCCAAGCATAAAGCGGTCGTAACTGTTAGCACCAATGGCCGGTGAAACGATGATGGCGTTTTTGGTGGGATGCGTTATATAGTTTTTGATCGCTCCTTTTTTCAATGGAAAAATAACCGTGGTACCTTTTAACTCATTGCCCGGCAGAATACCTTTTTTCGTCATTAGGTCTACAAGGTTTCCGGACTCTGTAAGATTGTACGATCGTATCACATCAAAAAAGTCATGTGGTTGCGGGTGTTTGAACTTCCATTTGGTAAAATATTCCTGCATCATCAGCCGGAATTTACCGGGCGATAATGTCTGCTCTGCAAGCTTCATCCATTCGGCCATTTTATGATAGGATGATAAACCATAATTGGTTGCCGTCAATTGTTCTGATGGTGTGGCAATGGGCTGGTCTGTTTTATGGGTGGCTTTTGTTTGGAAAAACAATTCTGCCTCCCTTGATTGCTTGCCATATTTTGCCTCCATGTATTTTCTTTCGTAAAATGTATTCATTCCTTCATCCATCCATGGATGCTGCCTTTCATTGGACGCCAGCAAACCCTGGAACCAGTTGTGGCCTACTTCATGTGCGATTGTTCTGTCCAGATACTGCGCAGAAGAGGTTGGAGAAATAACCGTAATGGTTGGGTACTCCATTCCGCCGCCAAAGCTTTGCGGTCCCTGGACAATAGTGGCCGTTTGATAAGGATAATCACCAACTTCAGCAGAATAAAAACGCAAGGCAGCCTTTGCATACTGCACAGCGGACTGCCAGGTGTCTTTTTCAGAAGGCGTAAAGAAAGCAGCCACGTTTACAATTCTGCCGGAAGGAAGTTGTGCCGTATCCATGTTAACGATAAAGTTCTTATTGGCAAACCAGGCAAAATCAGTTACAGCGGTTGCCTGCCTGAACTGAAGCGTTTTTGTTTCTACGGAAAATGCAATAGCATTGACAGTGGTATTCTTCTTAACCGGTTTGCGGTTAGTTGAACCGGCCGTTTTCTTCGGCGCCTCAGGCAGCGTGAAATTTGCCCTGGCCTTCAGCCATTCTTTTTCTTCCCCATTTTGCAACTCACCTGTTGCTGCCACCACGTAGTTCTTTGGAACAGTAATCCGAACATCAAATGAACCAAACTCATTGTAAAATTCTCCCTGGTCTAAGTATGGCATCGGGTGCCAGCCATTCTTATCATAAACCGCAGGCTTCGGGTACCATTGTGTTACCTGGAAGGATTCGCCATCGTACCCGCCACGGGAAAAATTAAACGGCAGCTTTACATGAAACGGTGTGGTGATTGTAGCCTTCCCGTTTGGCGGAATGGGTTTTGGCAGAACAACTTTTATAATGTCGATATGCTGGGGATGATCTTCGGTTCTTGCCGTCGTCCCATCTACCCGAAAGTCTAACCGGTTGATATATCCCCTTTGTTCTTTGGCAGAAAAATAGAAGGCTGTATTTCCGTTTTCCAGCAACTGATCGCTGAAAGCGGTGCGATCGTTTTTGTACGCATTAGGCCAGAGATGAAACCAGATAAAACGAAGGGTATCCGGTGAATTATTGGTGTAGATGATCTTTTCAAAACCATCCAGGGTTTTTTCTTTGTCGTTCAGCGTCACATCAATGGTAAAATCAGTTTGTTGCTGCCAGTAGAATTGGGAATAGGCGGCAGACAAAAAGCAGTTGGTAAGGAAAAGCAGGATCAAGTTTTTCACGGGTACAAAATAGCAATTCTGTTTTGTTGAAATAAAAAAACCGTGTTGAGAATAGCCCAACACGGTTTCCGGCAAGATCAAAAAGTAGTTTATAATGTCCCTTTCTTCTTCAGCAGATCAAAATAAGAAGTCAGGTCTTTCCCGAATGATTTTTCAAAAGAGGCTTTCAAATCCTCCGGGTAGGCATGTTTGAATTTAAATTCTTTGAAGTACGCCTGTATTGCCTTGTCCATTTTCTCGCGGCCAAATTCCTGCTCCAGCGCATACATCCACAGGGCTGTTTTTATATACGTCACGATCCCGTATTCTTCTTCGTTTTTAAAATTAGCGGCCGGAGTTTCAATGGCGCCTTCCATGGGAATGGTGTTCAGCACGCCATAAACAGCTGCCTGGAATTCATTCACTGGTTTTTGGGTCAGTTCTTTTGGAATGGCATTGCCAAAAATGCTGTTGGCTCTCCATTTTTCCGCTTCGTACCTGAACTGGAAATAAGAATTCAGTCCTTCGTCCATCCAGGCATGCTGGCGTTCGTCGGTGCCAACCATCATCGGGAACCAGTTATGGCCCACTTCGTGTGTGATGACCGCATCCAGTTTTTCTTCATCGGCATCAGGTGACGTTATCAATGTGATCATAGGATATTCCATTCCGCCCGACATGTCATTCTTAGGACCTTCCACTGCCTGCACCACCGGGTAAGCGTATTCGCCAATGTAAGCTGAATAGCTCCGCGTGCCGGTTTTTACATATTCCGTACTGTTGACCCAGTTCTTGTTTCCATCGGGATGATGATAGGTGAAAACATCCACTGCATTGCCCGAAGCCAGTTGCAGGGTATCATATCGCACCACAAAATCCTTGTCTGCAAACCAGGCAAAGTCAGGAACATTCTGCGCCTTGTAGGTTACAGTTTTGCTTGAACCGGATGGCTTGTACGCCACCTTGTTTGTGGCTGATTTTGCGGCAACATTCGCCTTACCCATCGCAATGTACTGGGCCTTCTCCGTTTCGTTTTGCAAAACGCCGGTTGCGCCTAAAATGTAGGATGAAGGGGTGGATATGTTTACGGTAAAATTGCCAAACTCACTGTAAAACTCTCCCTGGTCAAGGTAAGGAATGGGGTGCCATCCTTTACGGTCGTATACCGCCGGCTTTGGATACCATTGGCAAACCATGTAAGACTGCCCATCATGACCGGACCTTGAATTATACGTTGGCATTTTTGTATAGAAAGGCGTTGTGAGAACAATCTTTTCACCAGGCGCTAACGACTTTGGCAACAATACTTTTACGATATCAATGTTTTCAGGATCTGCTTCCGTTTTCAGTTTCTGGTTAGCTGATCTGAAATCAAGGCTGTCAATATAGCCCTTGTCCTTGATGGCCAGCAAACGTTTTGCACCGTCCTTGCTATTTGCCTTTACTTGTTTGGCAAAAGCGGTATTCTCATTTTTATAGGCATTGGGCCAGAGGTGAAACCAGATAAAATCCAGCTTATCGGGTGAGTGGTTGGTATATTCTAATGTTAAAAATCCTTTTAGGGAATGTTCCTTGTCATTCAGCGACACGTCGATCTTATAATCGACCTGCTGCTGCCAGTAGTTCTGTGCATTGGCCAATGCAACAAGGCCGAATGAAAGAAAGAAAAGAGAAAGTTTTTTCATGCCAATAATTTGCAGGTAAGATAAAGAAGGAGAGATAAAAGATGGCAGTGGAAATGTGAAAATAGGGAGAGGTGGCCTCCTTTATCTCCAAGGGGAGGTGTCCATGCACAGAAGGCTGGCTTAAGTAAGTGCCTTTTCTTTTTCGGTTTGTCTTTTACTGCGAAAAGGTTTCACGCAAAGGCGCAAAGGGAAAGGCGAAGGCGCAACGGAAAGTCCTCTGTGTTTCTCCGTGTCCTCCCTGTCTCTGTGGTTCAAAGAAAGCTCAAACATGTTCTGAACGATGAACGGAGCGTCGCAAGAAAAGCTTCATAGTAGTACTGGCCTCTGGCCCAAAACCTACATCATGCAGCAGGTCACCGTTACATCTTTTTGTATACGGCGGCTAAAAATTGTTTCACCGTCCAGGTGCTAAGCTGCCCACCGGGGCCGTTCAATGTATAGTCAAACCCATGTGTTGCCCAAGGCAGGTAAAGCGTAAAATATTTCACCCCTTTTTCATCAAGCTTTTTTGTGAGGCGGTTGCCGTGCCGCGGCGAAACAAGCGGATCGTTCTCGCCATAAATAAGCAAAGTAGGCGGTGTATATGATGTGACCGTTTCGGTAGCGGAACTGTGTTTGTATTGATCCGGTACTTGCTGCAGGGTACCTCCCAAATAATCTTCCATCACTTTACGGCTATCCAGCACCAGGGGACTTGTCGGGTTTTCATAACCCCACACCATATCGGTAGGACCGTAAAAAGAAATGACAGCTTTTACCCGTGCATCTTTCACGGTATAAGCAGTTGACAAAGCAATTTGTCCGCCGGCACTTCGCCCTAATAGCGTAAATGCCGTTGTATCAATTTTAAGATTGTCGGCCTGTGCGCACAAAAAATCAAGTGCTGTCCTTACATCCTCCAGCGGTGCCGGGTAATGATGCTTCGGTGCAAGCCGGTAATTTATACTGGCTACATGATAACCGCTTTTTGCCAGTTCGCTATTCAGCTCCGGTAATTGCAGATTATCGCCGGCAGCCCAGGAACCGCCGTGAATCACTACAATGCACGGCCTTTTTCCGCCCACAACAGAAGGATAAAAATGCAGCGACAACTCCTGCACCGGGCTATAGATGTAGGATTGATACGAGACTTTTTTTGCACCTATCCCGGACAGGATTTTTAACGGTGTAAATGGCTGTTCGCCATTTACAATTTGGTTACCTCCGAAGGCCATTTCAAATTCTTTTCTTACTGCCTTGCCCGTACGAAATGCCTGGATCAGCGGTAACAGGTACATCACCAGCGTAATTACGGCAAGGAGTGTTGCTGTCAGGTGGTACCTCACATCGCCAAACTTCCAGAACAGTAAAATGCAGGCAAGCACAAGGAATATCCAGCAAAATTCTGTAACGAGGATAGAGACATACCACAGCAGGTTGGTGGGTGCCCGAAACAAAATGAGAAAGGAGAATAAAAAAAGAATACCGACCAGGAAGAGTCTTACCATTGAAAAAATTATAACCCTGTGAAAAGCCTTTGCGAAATAAGCGAAGTTTTCGGAACAGAAATCAATGTGCTGTTGCAGACCGTTAGGTATGACATTGTTTATACAAGCGAAAGATCACATTTGCGGGTTATCGAAATGTATATAATCAGCCGGTACATGGTTGGTTAGCCAGACCTGATTGGCAGAAATAAAAAACGCGTAACCTTCATCGCACATCGTGGCTGCCATCACTTCCAACACAATAGGCTTGCCATGCCGCCGGCCCACTTTCAATGCCGTTTCTTTATCGGCACTTAAATGCACATGCTGACGGTTTTGTTTCAGCAAGCCTTGCTCACGTATAAACGGGAGGTTTTTCTCAGCCGTACCATGATAAAGGATAGCTGGTGGTATGGATGGGTTATAGCCTAGTTCTACTTCAATGGAATGTCCCTGGCTGGCTCTTATTTTCGTTTCATCTTCGTTAAAGGCAAAACGCTTTTTATTGTTGGTGGCTACCACCTCTTTTAGCATCGCATGATCGATGAGAACGTTCTTGTATTTTATTTTTTGAAGGAGATCATTTACGTAGGCCCAGCCACCTTCATCAAGTGTTAACCCGATGCTTTCGGGTTGATGCCGGAGCACCAGGCTTAAAAATTTACTGATATGGGTTCGTTCTTTTTCATTCATCCTGAAGCAAAGATCACCATGAATTACAAAAATGTAAAAAGGCAGAGCCGGAACCAGTTTGATACAACCGGCCGGCTCTGCCTTTTATGAAAACGATAGACCAGGAACTTTAGGAAGTCTTATCCTGTCCGTCAAAATCGCTGCCTGTTACGGATCTTCTTGTTGTGAGGTTTGTGCCGCCGCCTGGTCTCACTCCGGTAGTCAACCCGGTTCCGCCACTTGCCGTCTGGTCGTCCATATCGGTAGTACCGCCACTTCTGGTAGCCGACATATCATTCGGGTTATTGCTGATGCCCTGCGTGGTATCGGTGCCATACAAATCAGCCGTGTCGCCGGAACGGCTGCTAACGTCCTGAGGGCCGCTTGCACCAATTTTGCTCAAATCTGCGTCCGGGTTCCCGCTTACTTCCCTGATAGCCTCGTTCATGGTATTGCCACGTAACTGGTCGTCATCCGCCCTATTTTCATCAGCTCTGTTGATGTTTTTGTTGTCTTCCATAATGTTTGTTTTAATGTTTGAAGAATTGAACCGAGGGTTGTGTATCCTCACTGAAAGGGTTGTAAAAATTATGCCGTGGCTGAGCAAAGGCTGTCAGTGGCCTGTAACTGCATGGTTTTAAGCCTTGCACAGGAAGAATGATGCTTTGGAAGCGCATAAAAACTAACAAATCCTTACCCCTTTCCGGCATGCTTATTTCTACTTTTAGTATGCAGAAGGTTATCAAAATCATATCCTTCTGCAGGGAGAACAAAATGAAAAAAAGCATTCTTACAGCACTCATACTTATCTTATCCATAGCGGTTTTTGCACAATCGGGCAGGCCTTCTCTTTCGAGGGAGGAAGAGCTGAATAAACAATATTGCACCGGGCTTTTCAGCACACCCGATGGTACTTACTTCGATCTTGAGAACGACGACAATGCGATTGGCGCAAACAGTTACCTAAACATTCTTGACTGGCTGCAGGGCAGAGTAGCCGGTTTGCAGGTATATAACTATCGGAGCGTACGCATTCCTTATCTCCGCAACCAGCCGGCCGCTATTTTCATTGATGAAATGCGGGTAGATGCCGACATGCTGAATATGATACCGGTAAATGATATTGCGATGATCAAAGTCATCAAAACACCTTTTATGGGCTTGTGGGGTGCGCCGGGTGGCGCCATTGCTATTTACACGAAAGACGGCGAGGGCGAAGAGGAAGAAGACTAAGCGGACCCGCTTAAGGATACTGATTTACCTTCAGGCTCTCATGCTCATTACTGTATTGCAGATTCTTTTTGTATTGGCACTGATCGTTCTGATCATCCTGCTTGTTCTTCGGCCCAGGCGGACAGAAAATGTTGTGCTGCCCGAAAATTACAGGGAAACGTTGACCGACTATGTTACGTTTTATGCTGTTCTTACTGAAGAAGGAAAAGATAAGTTTGACGCCAGGCTTCAAAAATTCCTGTCCGATGTAAAAATTACCGGTGCCAATGCCGAAGTGGAAGACCTTGACCGGCTGCTGATTGGTGCTGCTGCTATCATTCCCGTTTATTTTATACCCGATTGGGAATACATCAATCTCAGGGAAGTTCTCCTTTATCCCGGCCATTTCAATACCGATTTCGAACAACAGGGAGCTGAAAGGACCGTAGCCGGGATGGTGGGAACCGGTAATCTGGAGAACGTCATGATCCTCTCTAAATGGGACCTGCGGCAAGGTTTTATTCATGGCAATGGCAGCCGCAATACTGCCATTCATGAATTTGTGCACCTGGTCGATAAAATGGACGGCACACTGGATGGCATACCTGAACTTTTACTGGAACGGAAATACATAGCCCGCTGGCAGGACCTGCTTCAACAGACAATGGAACAGATACGTGGCGGTGAATCGGATATTGATGCCTACGGCGCCACCAGCCCGGTGGAATGCTTTGCGGTGATAGCAGAATATTTTTTTACGCAACCGCAGTCTTTTCGGTTAGCACACCCACTGTTAGCCGGAATGCTGGAGCAAATATTTGTAAGAAAGTAATTTTCCGTCTTCAGCTACCGGCGCACATCTTTAAAACAGTAATCCTGTTCTATAATACTATGAACGGTTACAAAAGCAGCATTTGTTCTATAAATCTTTTTGCAGGAAACACGGCCGGGCATCGTAAAAATACCTTGTAAATCTGCAAAACCCCTATTATGTTTGTCCCCGTGCCGATAGCGGCACACCTCCAATATCTACTGACAAAGCCGCGATACTACCGTACCTGAAAGTCCGCCTTTTTTGAGAGACTACTCATCTGCGACTATTATCCGGCAACAATCATTACTCATTTTTTTGTATCCAATAATCTTAGGGAAAACATTCCTTTAATCTGTTTAAACCCAACGAAGTGAAACAATTTTTCGTACTCTTTGCCGCGTTTGCCTGCTCTATATCATCAGCCTTTGGCCAGGTTAGCCAGAACTTTGAAACGATCACCAGCCTGAACTCGCTGACCAGCAATTGCTGGCAGTTCATGGGAGCTTCACTTTCAACCACTCCTGTTTCTGGTGCCCGCAATATTGCCATCAACCCGGTTTCCGTTGGTGGATCTGCCTGGGTCATGACGCCCTATATCGACTTTAGCACCTCCTCAACTATCAGCTTTGGATACAAGATCAGTAACCTGCTTCCCGCCGGTTCGTCCCGCATCATTTCCATACGCTTACTGGGAATTGACGGAAAAAGCACCCCTGTTGGATCCATCACGCTTAACCAACAATCGGTAACAACACTTTATACATTTTCCGGGAAATCTCCCATCACTGGCGTACAGAAATTAGTGATTGAGGTAGCTGCCACCGGCGACCTGTCCACCACCGTGCATGTTGACAACTTTGCTATTGCCGGCAACTTTAACTATAATCCTCCGTATAAATGCAGGGAAGGCGGAGATGGTGCCACGTCTATCCACTACCTGAAAACTTTCCAGGGTGTGCTGGCTGGCGATAACGTGCAATTGCAGTGGACAGTGGCTGAAAACGAAAACAACAACTATTTTGAAGTAGAAAGAAGTACCGATGGCAATGAATTTAAAAGCATCGCGGTTATTAATGCTACAGCAAGAGTAGCAGTAGAGTCGTACACTTTTTCTGATCCGGCCCAGACGAAAGCGTATTACCGCCTGAAGCTTGTCAGCAGAGGCAATATCCGGATGTATTCAAATGTTGTTTTCTTCAAAAACGGCGGGACGGTTACAGGTACCCTTAGCTTGCTTCAAAACCCGGTACAGCAAAGCCTGAAATTTGGTTTTACATCAGAAAACAAAATAGCCGGCACACTTACCGTGTATAACCAATCGGGTATTAGAGTTTTTCAAAAAAACATTCAGGCCTGGAAGGGATACAACTTTATTAGCGCACAACTTGATGCCAACTTAAAAACCGGCCTTTATCTATTAGAAGTAACTTACCAGGACAAACGAAATACAGTGATGTTTTTGAAAGATTAACCAGGGAGTAGTCAGGGATTCTTAAAATTCAGGACAGTTTGAAACCGGCGCATAAAAGGTGCATCAATGTTTGCCTTCTGGTTGGTGGAAAGAATAACCAGGCCGGAGTATTCCTCCAGTTTTTGCAGCAAATAATTAATCTCCAGGTTGGCATACTTGTCGTGCGAATCCCTGATGTTCGTTCGTTTTCCAAACAAAGCATCAGCCTCGTCAAACAACAGGATCACATCCCTGCCATCGGCTTTATCGAAAACAGCCTGCAGGTTCTTTTCCGTTTCACCAATGTATTTGCTCACTATTTTCGAAAGGTCTACACGGTACACTTCCTTGCCGTGTTCTCTCGACAGTTGCTCAACAACTAAACTCTTCTCCATATTGTTGTCGCCATAAAACAACACCCTGTAACCTCCGGTGCGGGAACGACTATCAATGCCTTTTGCCCGAGCGAGAGATGGCTTTGTCAGATAGCTTTTGATGTCATTTAATTTTTCCATAAGTAAAAGTTTGAATAGAAAGTTACGCGGTTATCAGCACATCGCACCGGTGCACAATAGCTGAAAAGAAACATACAGAATAGTGAGGACCCCGGCAGTTGCAGCCGCTATTGCCACCGGCCAGTTTTCTTTACTCACGTTTTTTGTTCTAATTTTAAAAAGCCAATCCACCCTCCGATTTTATCACACCTATTCCTCCGAACATGAAAAATAACGCCGACAAAAAGATCTTCATTTCTTACCGTGTACAGGACACGTCCGGTGAAACAGGCCGCCTGGTAGATGCCTTGAAACAATACTTTACCGACGACCAGTTGTTCATGGACATCGAGAACCTTGAACCGGGAATTGACTTTACCGAAGGCATTGAAAAATCGCTCAGTGCCTGCGATGTGTTCCTTGCAGTGATTGGTCCGCACTGGGCCGGCGAACGCAGCAACGGTTCGTCACGAATAAATGAGGAAGATGATTGGGTTCGTACAGAAGTTGGTACAGCCTTGCGGCGAAACATACGGGTAGTGCCTGTGCTGGTAGATGGAGGGTCACTTCCCAAAGCCGAAGACCTGCCACCCGAATTGCAACCTTTGCTTAAGCGCCAGGCCATTG
>DASVSM010000547.1:0-3289 GCA_036388115.1 Flavisolibacter sp. | reverse complement strand
CATTATTGGTTTATCTTACCAGGGAAAACAACGGCATCCGTGTATATGAACAAAAAGCAACAGTTGACGAAAAAACGGGCAAAGAAATCTATCACATGAGCAACGGCCTTTCCTACACAAAAGATGTTGACGGCCGCTGGAGTGTCACATAACAACGAAGACACATCATTGATTCTCCTTCCAAAGAACCTTTTCAGCCTAAACGACCCATTCATCTTTCATTACTCATTATTCATTTCCTGCTGTGCTTCTACATTTTTTAATGGCGCCTTATTTGTTCATATTTTTCTGATAACAGATTTTTCCATCAACGCTGTGTGTTATGAAACGTGTCGTTGGAATAAGCTTGTGCTTTCTCACCCTTGCCGTTCTCCTTTCTTATTGCAGAAAAGACAATTACCCCGAAGGAAATAATGCGGAACCCATCCCTTTTCATGCTTTGCAAAGCAGTACTGACCTGGATCTCCTGATGCAACAGATTGGCAATGCCAGAATTGTCATGCTGGGCGAAGCATCGCACGGCACCCATGAATATTACGACTGGAGGGCTACCATTACGAAAAGACTAATGGCAGAAAAAGGTTTCGACATGATGGCCGTGGAAGGCGAATGGGCCGATAGCTATCGTGTTAACCAGTTTATCAAAGGTGGCCCGAAGGATAGCACACAAGCGGTTAGCCTGCTAAGGCAATACGACCGCTGGCCGACCTGGAGGTGGGGCAACCAGGAAATCGCATCACTCATCACCTGGATGAATAGCTATAACCAAACGCAAGCTGCTGCAAATAAAGTTGGTTTTTATGGAATGGATGTGTACTGTCTTTGGGAATCGGTATCGGAGCTGGTGCCCTACATACAAGGCAATGATAGCCTGATGCGAATTGCCAACGATGTGGCACAATGCTTCCGCCCTTTTAATGCAAGCGGAGAAGATTATGCACGGGCGGTGATGAATTCTTCCGTTACCTGTAAAACGCAAACGGCAAGATTGTGGCAATCTGTTTTGGCCTATACAGGCGGCACTACTGCCAGAACAGAACCGGCATTTGTGGCCCAACAAAATGCACTGGTGGCTTACAACGCAGAAAGGTATTATACGGCAATGGTATCAAGCAGCGCTTCTTCCTGGAACATTCGTGACGAACACATGGCGCAAACCGTTCAGCGGTTGCTGGAATTTCATGAGCCCGACAGCAAGATCATCATCTGGGCACATAACACACACGTGGGTGATGCGAGTTACACTGATATGGCCAATTATGGCGAGATCAACATTGGCCAGTTGATGCGTCAACGTTATGGAAGAGAGAATGTTTACATCGTGGGCTTTGGTGGTTATTCCGGTAGCGTGATTGCATCCAATGAATGGGGTGGGCCGATCCAGACCATGAAGGTCCCGACTGCGCAAAGAGGCAGTTGGGAATACCTGTTATACCAGCAGGGCGCAGGCAATAAACTGGTTTTTTCAAATGAGATCCGTGAGAAACAATCCCTTTCGCAATCCATCGGTAACAGGGCCATTGGCGTGGTGTACAGTCCGGGAAACGAAAGAGGCAATTATGTTCCGTCGGTGATTCCGAACCGCTATGATGCCTTCCTGTATTTTGAGCAAACTTCGGCCTTAAGGCCACTGCATACGCCAGCCCGAAACGAACCGCCGGATACTTATCCATGGGGGCAATAGAATGGTTCTGTGCTGATTAGCTATATTTGAAACTTAAATTCAAACTATGGGACTTTTGAATCAAAAAGGAAAAGGCAAAGATCAAAAGAAAGGCGCAGCACCAAAAGGCGGCCAGGGATCGAAATTTATTGCAGGCAAAGCCACCAAAGCAGCCGGTGGGCCTAAAAAACCAATGACAGGCGGATCGCAAAGGGGAAGCTGATTAGGTAAAATGCTCAAAGCGGGCCCGGATGAAATTGAAGATGCCGTAGGCGATCAGTCCGAGCCCGAGGGCACCCAATAAATAAGAGCCAAAAGGCGAATCCTCGATAAACTGAAAGGCTTTGCCCGTATCGCCTGCTTCGGATGCAGACGAGTGCACGGCTGCCCGTATAAACAAATAGGCGATCACCAGCCACACAATGCCACGGCTGATATAGCCCACCTTCCCCGACCGAAGCAGCAGCGATGCATGTTGCGATTGCAGCGACAGGTCCTGCACATGTTTTTTATACTTTTCCGAGAAGCCATAATAGACCTGGTAAATTCCCACAGCGGCAAGGATCAATCCTGCCAATCCAACCAATACCTGCCCAAGAGGTTGATTCATTAATTCACCCGCCAGCTTTTGATTTCCGTCGCCATTGTCGGAACGGTTTTCAAACACGGCTTGCAACGCCGCATAAGCAAACGCCAGGTAAGCCAGCCCGCTGAAAAGATAGCGGGCCCGCTTTGACCATTTCTTATGTTCACCATCCGGGTTATAGAAGGTTTGAATTCCCCGCCAGATGCTGTAGCATAATAATCCAATTGCCAATAGCAGGAGCAGGATTGTTCCGGCGGGCATCTCTTTCACAAACTTCAGCGTGCCTGTTTGCGTGGCTTCACCATCTGATTTTCCGCCCAATTCAAAAGCGGCCATAAAGCCTAACAGGCCCAGCAACACATACACAATTCCCTTTGCGATATACCCTGCCTGTGCGATGCGTTTTACCCACGTTTTTGCTCCTGCTGCGATGGCCATAATAATTCTTTGAATTGCACAGTTGCAAATCCGATACCCGTGAGAAAGCTTCAAGCTGGTAGCTGCAAGCTTCAAGACTAATCGTTCGCATATTCTTCAAGCCAACTTTCCTGTAAAACAAATAGGGCCACATAAGTCTTGCACCTTGCAGCTGATAGCTTGCAACTCCTCTCACTGGCATATTTTTTTGAATGATCAGGCAAAAAGGAATCATGGAAAAGCAAACGATACTGGAAGGATACAGCGACCTGGAGAAAGGCGCTTATTTAGGTGCTATTGCCTCTATTGCCACATCGGACAGGCAAGCAACAGAAGAAGAAATCAGTTATATAAGTGAACTATGCGATGCAGCCGAGGTTTCAGGAGAACAAAAAGCCCTGATCGAAAGAGCAGCAACAGAACTTTCCGGTGAAGAGTTGACCCGCTGCCTGGATGTATTAAAAGGAAGTGACCTGAAGCACTCCCTGATTACCGATATGATTGCCTTTGCTAAATCAGATGAAAATTATTCGCCGGAAGAACAGGCGGGCATTAAACAAATAAGTGACTATTTAGGCGTGAGTGAACAGCAGTTTAACTTACTGGACCAGTTTGCCAACAAG
>DASVSM010000546.1:0-1660 GCA_036388115.1 Flavisolibacter sp. | reverse complement strand
GGCTATATCGCCGATGGTGATCACATCAGCACTGTCGAAGATTGGCCTGAAGGAAAGTCCGTTATTGGTAGTATGCCACAATCCGCCCGATGCATAGGCCACGTAAAATTCCGTTGGGTCCGCCGGGTTTGCTTCAATGTCAGATACACGTCCGCTCATAACCGATGGGCCGATATTGCGGAAGGCAATGCTGTTTAAAACCGATTTCTTTTCCAGTGCAGCCCGCTGTTGAATCACCTTCAGGCGGTCTTCTCCGGGAGTTGGCTTTACCTGGGCATTTGACAAAAATGTAACGAGCAGTGTAAAGGAAAGCAGAAAGGAATAATTTACTTTTGATGGCATAAACGGCAGTCTTTTTCGTTATTGGGATAACGCCAAACTTACGAATCTATGCGATACATCTTCTCTTTCTTTCTGTTGCTTTCCCTTGGTGCCAATGCACAATGGAAAAGTTTTATCATCGGCCAAAAAGGCGATACGCTTAACCGGGTGGACCTGAAGGGAAGGAAACAAGGTCCCTGGATCATCCAGGTCCCTGAACTTCGCGGCGAACCGGGTTACGACGAAGAAGGACGTTTTAAAGACGATAAAAAGGAAGGCCGCTGGCTTCGCTATTCTCTGCAAGGCGATAAGCTGGCCATTGAAAATTATCGCTGGGGACAGAAAGATGGCCGCTGCCAGTATTTCAACCAGATGGAAGACCTGGTTCGGGAAGAAAGCTGGATGGCTATTGACCCGCAGAACCCTTATGATACGGTAGCCGTTTATGATCCGCAAAATTTGAACAAGATACTGCGCTACGAAATTGTAAAGATTGATGAGCCATCGGTGAAGCATGGTATGTGGCGCTATTTTGACGCCGGCACCGGAAGGGTAGAGGCAACCGAAAAGTGGGTATTGAATCGCAAGAAGACAAAGGAAGATGAGGATGCTGAACTGGCACCGATTGATCCGACAAACCCGAATGCTACTACCACAAAAGCCGTAGCAAAACCAAAAGCAAAACCGAAGGAAGTGCTTGAGTTTGAAAAGAAAAATTCGGGTAAGAAAAAGATCAAGGTAAGGGACGGGAATACAGGTGGATAGGCTTCTTTCTATATTCTTACTACTCTTTCAAATGAATCGATAGTTATGACACAGCGTGCAATGTGAAGAATACTTTCAGTGCGTTGAGTGCTATCAATAGTCATAACTAATGGTTTTACTATTTATCCTATACTACTAAACGCTTGTAATTTAAGCCAGTATTAAGCCATCATTTTGCCTACTCAACTTCGGCCAATGTAACTATTTCCCCTTAGTGTGAAGCCCCTTGGTTTTATAACTTCTTTGGGCATTTGCTTGCATTAGCTAGGCATTTCCGGTTTCAAAAGTTTTGCACTATTTTGCCATCGGATTAACTGCTAACTATGAAAAATTCAATCCTTTGCATTAGTTTCCTCTTCTCTGTTTTATGTTCACAAGCCCAGACTACGCTTGCCATTACAGGTGGTATTCAGAACGCACAGGTAAGCCCGGATTTTCTTCTCTATCCAGACACGCTGAAAAAAGCATCAGCTTCAAGAACAGGCGTTGTTTTAGGGATAACGGTCAATATTCCTCTTGCCAGGAACCTGGCACTGCAAACCGGTGTTCTTTACACGGCAAAAGGTTCCAACAC
>DASVSM010000545.1:0-9020 GCA_036388115.1 Flavisolibacter sp. | reverse complement strand
TTTATAAAAGCTATAAATGGCAAGGCCAAGGTAATATTAACAACTGCATACAGTGAGTTTGCACTTGAAGGTTATGAACTGGAAGTGGTTGATTACTTGCTGAAGCCAATCCGTTTTCCAAGGTTTTTAGCTGCCGTACAAAAAGCCGTAAAAGGTGCGAACGATGGAAGTGCGGAAGCAGAAAAACCAAACAATGAAGACGACTACATTTTTGTAAAAACAGAATCGAAAGGCAAGCTGCTAAAGATCAATTTGTGTGAGATTGATTACATCGAAGGCATGAAAAATTACGTAGCCATTTATTGTGGTGGTAAAAAAACATTGGTGTACACCAGCATGAAAGAACTGGAAGAACGGCTGCCGCGAAAAAGCTTTATTCGTGTACATAAATCCTTCATTATTCCCATTGCAAAAATTACCGGGATTGAAGGCAACCTGCTGCGTTTAAAAAATGTAACGGCCGAAGTGCAGATTGGTGAAAGCTATAAGGCAGACCTGATGGAGATCATTAGGAATAAGATGATACAATAATGTGAATCGTGAACCCGCAATCGTGAATAGAACATTCATGTTGCTGCTCACCTGCTGGCGATAGGTTGTGTTTGAATGAGTCATCAATTGAGGATTGACGTTCTTATCTCTTCGCAAACGGCTCATTGGCTGCCGTTACTGAAACAACGTTGTATTCCAGCCGGGTGGCCGTTTGATGATCCGGAATAGATACCGTTTGTGTTTGGCGGCTTTTGATACTCCCAAATGAGATGGTGCGTTTATCAAGTATATCGTTATCGTCGTTGTAGTATACCACTTCCACTACCGCTTTTGCAATAGCTTCGCTGCTGCGATTGGTCAATGTTGCTTTCGCACCTTTAATGCCCATCATCCATTCGTTCGGAACGGTGAACTTCACGGTTACCATTTGAACAAGACTGGAACCAGCTTCCCTGCGCGTTGACTGCCGCTGGCCGTTTTCTTCTTCAACTGGTCTGGCCTCTTCGCCCTTTTCTTCCGGTTTCTTTTTAAAGAGATCGGCTATTTTATCGCGCAGCTTTTTCTTTTCTTTTGGTGCCTCGGTTGTAATAACAGCTTCCGTGCTTTTATCCTGTAAAACAGGTTTGTTTTCTTCTTTTATTTCCGGTACGGGCTCGTATTCATTGTTTGATGTGGAATTTGTACTAACATGTTCTTCCTGCTGCTTTTTCTGGCCTGCCTCTGTTAGAATAACTTGATTTTGCTTAGAAAGGACAGTGGCTTTGTTTTGCTTTTGTTTTTTATAAGCGGATGGTTTGCCGGTTGGCTGTGATGGTTCTTTTTCTATCGCGTTATCAGCCGGCAACTCATTTTCTGCAGGAAGGAAAGCAGGTTGTTCCGATAAGGTCTTTCCAGGCTTTTCATCAGCCGACTGTAATAGGTTCCATCCGGCAAAGGCCACTCCCATAACCAGGCATGCAACCAAAAGGCCTTTAGCAGAAGCCCGGGTTTTCTTTGCCTTTTTTTGATACGCTTGATTCATGTAATCGGTTTCCACTTCATCCGGGCTTTTTGCATACGATGTTTTCAACTCTTCGGGTTCGTTCGACTTATAGGAAGCCGCCGCCACTTTTGTCGATTCATGTTGATAGCCCGAAGCTGGTGTAGGAAAGGAAGGTTTAGGGGTTGGTTCTTCTTTGATAGTATTGAAGGGCATAGCAACGAAGATTTTCTTCGGCCCGGCCGTTTGTGTTGGTCTTACAATAGATTCCTGAACGGGTGCAGGCGTGGACGATGCGGGTGTTTGTTTCAGAAAAGAAAGATGCGGTTGCAACGCCGGTATCTCCTGCGGGTAGTACCAGCCGGCACTTCGCCCTTCTATCCAGATAAGGTCAAAAGGCTTCAGATCAAATTGAAGAAGTTCTTCTAAACTAAAAGGACCGGTCTGCTGGTTGCCGCGAAGCAGGAGATAAACCTTTTGCATAGTTATGCGGTTTTAAGAATTGAGCAAGAGCTGTTTTCGCAAAACGTAATGAAAAGGGTTTTGGTATCTGTTCTTTCTTAAAGATTAGTGAAGGCTCAAAAATTCATTCCGCAGCCCTCGTAAGTTTTTCCTTTGTAGTTCACTGTAACTTTGTTTGTGTAGATAAAATCGCTCATACCGTCGTTGCAGAAATAAGGATGAACTGTTATGCGTAGCGAATCTGTTACCGACGAATAAACTGTTCCGTTTTTCTCCTTTTTTGTTTCCGCAATTTTTACATGTAAGGGCACAGTCCAATCGGGCATGCTGAGAACAATAGAATCTCTTTTGTTTATCTCCACACTCCAAAACGGCTCGGTTCCCACACCAAATAAAATGGTTCCCTGGTTCTTTTTATCCATCCATACTTTGTTGGCCGATGCCGGCGTGAGTTTGGTGAGCGAAAATTTCTTGTTCAGTCTCGGACTGAAATATTGCAAGGTATCGCCCTTCCATGTATAGCGGCCGCGGGCCAGTTGTTCTTTATAAAGCCAGATAAATCCCTGTGACGGTGCCCAGGTTCCTTCTGTAACCACTACGCTGTCCTTTTTGCCGGAATATTCTTCCTGTAAGCGAAATGAGGTGGGATAGAAAGCTACCGTGTGAAGAATTGTGGTATTGCCATCGTAAGGAAGCAGGAACTGGTAAACACCGGAAGGTTTTTTAATTTGTGTCGCATATGATTCATACGAAGCCGTGTCACGGGCAAAGCTGACGGCAGTATCAGTCTCATTTGGTTGTTGAGGAGGGGCTGCACCACTGCTGTCCCTGGTGACCGATACCGCTTTTTCACCTGTTTCATCGCCGCACGCAGTCAAACCAAAAAAGCAAAAGCACACCCACCACCTCATTATTTCTATTTGAAGAAAGAGTGAAAAACTTATGCCATGAATAAGACAGTTAACCGGCACGAATACCACATGAATTGTGGGGAGTTTTGAAAACAAAACATCCTTCCGCTTGCGAAAGGATTTCCTATGTGAGAAAAGAACTTCGTTAATCTAATACTTTCACCCCTTTGGCAGCAAACTGCACATCTTTTTCAGAACCTTTGATCTTGGCGATCTCTTCTTTTGATTTGCCGGCATCCTCCGCATAGTGCTTACGCATTTCCTCGGTAGTTTCTTTTACGGTGGCAGCACCTTCTATCAGCACTGTTTTTCCAACAATATTCTCCGGCATCAGGAATGCATGATTCTTGGCTCTTACCATCATCGAGGTGCCATCTGCCTTTTGCACTTTTATCCAGCAACCTTCGGCTTTACATACCTCCGTTACTTTGGCTTTTACCTGTCCTTCAAACTGGTCGTTTACCAGTTTTGCTTTTATTTCATCCGGAGTCACCGGTTTGCTCTCTTCCGAAACAACACCGTAAACAACGCCTTTGGCAGCTTGTACCTTCTCTTTGTCTTGTGCGTTGGCGCCAACAGCCAGTAATATCAAAGCAGAAAAGAAGATCTTTTTCATTTGTTGTGGTTTTAGACTGACAAAGATAGCCGCGGCTGTGTAGTTGAAAAATTACAGATAGAAAATTTATCCAAAGTTTCTGTTTGTATGGGTTCTGCGGCTTGGACAAACCACAGAACAGCAATAAATTTGAAGAAAGGGGGGATTTTATGACAAATACGATAGAAGAAGAAATACAGCATTACCTTTTGCAGTTAAATGAAGCTGAGAAAAATAGCGTGTTGCAATTGCTAAAAACGTTTATCGGAGAGAGAACCGGAAAGTCTGAACGCATTAGCCTGGAGCAGTATAATCAGGAGCTGGGAGAAGCAGAGGCAGAGTTTGAAAGAGGAGAATATGTTAGTCATGAGGAGATGCTTAAGCAGATGAAGCAATGGTAAAGGCAAGGTATCAGGTTGTATGGACCATCCGCTCGCAAAAACACTTGAAGCAGGTATTTGATTACATTAGCAAAGACTCACGAAAAAACGCTGAAAAAGTTGTCAATGCCATTACAACGGCAGTGGAAAAGGCCGCTACTAATCCTGGATACCATAAGCCTGATAAGTATAAGCAAAACAATGATGGTAGCTACCGGGTGTTTGAAAAATATCATTACCGTGTTTCCTATCGTTTTGCCAAGGACATAATCAGGGTGCTGAGAGTTAGGCATACCAGTATGGAACCGAAACCATATTAAAATTTCGTGCATGAAATTGAGGTCGTTTGTCTATTGCAGACTGCCGGATTTCTGGCCTCCCTTTTCCCTCTTTTCTTTAACCTTTCATTACCCGAAATACCCAAAGTTTTTCCTCCCTTTCTTTGCTAAAATCGTTAGCTTTACAACGCAATAATTTTTTAAGGACAGGCGGCGAAAAAGCCTAATTTTAAGTCACCTTTCATATTACAAAAAATCAAAATCATAAACATGTCAAACGCTGAAAAATTAAAAGCACTGAAGCTTACCATGGACAAGATCGACAAGGACTTTGGTAAGGGCAGTGTGATGATGATGAACGAACGCGGAGAGCAAACACAGGAAGTCATCTCTACCGGTTCTATCGGGCTGGATTCTGCCCTTGGAATTGGTGGTTTGCCAAAAGGTCGTGTCATCGAGATTTACGGCCCGGAAAGCTCTGGTAAAACAACGATTGCTATCCACGTGATTGCCGAAGCGCAGAAGAAAGGTGGCATGTGTGCATTTATTGATGCCGAGCATGCTTTTGACAGCGCATACGCACAAAAGCTGGGTGTTGATATTGATAACTTATTGATCTCTCAACCTGATTATGGTGAGCAGGCTTTGGAAATTGCCGACCGCCTGATCCTTTCCGGTGCGCTGGACGTAGTGGTGATTGACTCCGTTGCCGCCCTTGTACCAAAAGGTGAGCTGGAAGGTGAAATGGGTGATTCCAAAATGGGTTTACAAGCCCGTTTGATGTCGCAGGCTTTACGTAAGCTAACGGCCACCATCTCCAAAACAAATACCATCTGTATTTTCATCAACCAGTTGCGTGAAAAGATCGGCGTAATGTTCGGTAACCCTGAAACCACCACCGGTGGTAATGCACTGAAGTTCTATGCTTCTGTACGTCTTGATATCCGTCGTATGACGCAGATCAAAGACGGCGACGAAGCCATTGGTAACCGTGTAAAAGTAAAAGTGGTAAAAAACAAGGTTGCGCCTCCGTTCCGTACGGCTGAATTTGACCTCGTGTTTGGAGAAGGTGTCTCTAAGATTGGTGAGATCCTCGACATGGGTGTTGAAATGGGCATTGTACAGAAAAGCGGTAGCTGGTTTAGCTATGACACCAACAAACTTGGCCAGGGTCGCGAAGGGGTGAAACAACTCCTGAAAGACAATCCTGAATTAGCGGCTGAGCTGGAAGGCAAAATCAGGGCGAAAATCACAGAGATGCAAGCAGCATAAGCCTCAAATAACTGATCCCGCCCAAAAGGCGGGATTTTTCTTTCTACTATTCTCAAACAAGTTTAGCACAGCACTTGCAGACTTAGCTTTGCTATTTCATTACAATTATGGCATTTCAGATTCAGGCTCCATATAAACCGGCCGGCGATCAGCCGACGGCCATCCAGCAATTGACAGAAAATGTATTGCAGGGTGAAAAGCAGCAGGTGCTTTTAGGTGTAACCGGTTCTGGTAAAACATTTACCATTGCCAATCTTATTCAGAACGTACAGCGACCTACGCTGGTTTTAACCCATAACAAAACCCTGGTGGCACAGCTTTACGGGGAGTTCAAACAGTTCTTTCCGGAAAACGCCGTGGAATACTTTGTTTCTTATTACGACTACTACCAGCCAGAGGCATACATGCCTACTACAGACACCTACATCGAAAAGGATTTAAACATCAATGAGGAACTGGATAAGCTTCGCTTAAGAGCAACGACTTCTTTGCTTTCTGGCAGACGGGACATCATCGTTGTTGCATCGGTGAGTTGCATTTATGGTATGGGTAACCCCACCGATTACGAAAGCGGTATCATTCGCATTGCCAAAGGCGACCGGATCTCACGGCAAGGCTTCCTGCATGCCTTGGTCAATTCGCTCTATAACCGGACTTCCATTGAATTTACAAGAGGCACTTTCCGGGTAAAAGGCGATACGGTTGATATCAATCTTCCCTATGTTGATTTTGGCTATCGTGTGACTTTTTTCGGCGATGAGATCGAAGAAATCGAAAGCATCGACGTACACAACAGCAAACGGATCGGCAAGCTGGAGAACGCGGCCATCTTCCCTGCTAATTTATATGTAGCGCCGAAGGACATGATCCAAAATGTGATGTACGAGATACAGGACGAAATGCAGGCGCAGGTAGAATATTTTAAAAGCGTAGGAAAGTTCATTGAAGCGCAGCGATTGAAAGAACGGGTAGAATATGACCTGGAGATGATCCGCGAACTTGGCTTTTGCAACGGCATTGAAAACTATTCCCGCTTCTTCGACCGGCGCAAACCCGGCACAAGACCATTCTGTTTGCTGGATTATTTCCCGAAAGATTTTTTGTGTGTGATTGATGAAAGCCACCAGACGGTTCCGCAGGTAAGCGGTATGTATGGTGGCGACAGAAGCCGTAAAATGACCCTGGTTGATTATGGCTTCCGGCTGCCTTCGGCACTGGATAACCGTCCTTTAAACTTTCATGAGTTTGAAACATTAATAAACCAGGTGATTTACGTGAGTGCTACTCCCGGTGATTATGAACTGGAGCAAACAGGAGGTGTGGTTGTTGAGCAGGTTGTTCGTCCGACAGGATTATTGGAACCACCAATTGATGTTCGGCCAAGCGTGAACCAGATCGATGACCTGCTGGATGAAATTGACAAGCGGGTGAAGAAAGGCGACCGTGTATTGGTAACAACACTCACCAAGCGCATGGCGGAAGAGATGGATAAATACCTGAAAAAAATTGATATTAAATCAAGATACATACACAGTGATATTGATGCATTGGAACGGGTAGTTATCTTAAGAGATTTGCGTTTGGGTAAGATTGATGTGTTAGTTGGCGTTAACCTATTGCGGGAAGGTTTAGACCTTCCTGAAGTTTCGTTGGTAGCCATCCTGGATGCAGACAAAGAAGGCTTCCTTCGTAATGAGCGTTCGCTGACACAGACTGCTGGTCGTGCTGCCCGTAACGTAGAAGGCCTGGTGATCTTTTATGCCGACCACATGACGGAAAGCATGCAAAGAACAATTGATGAAACGGCCCGGAGAAGAGAAAAACAGGTTGCTTACAATATTATCCATGGCATTACACCAACCACCGTGAAAAAATCGATTGAACAGATCATGGGCCAGACGGCCGTACTCCAGATCAAGGGATACGATCCTGATTCTCCTTATGCAATCGAAGAAATCCCGGTTACAAAAGCAGCAGAAGACGGGGAAGAATATACGACGATCCCGCAATTGGAAAAACGAATTTCTTCTACTAAAAAAGAAATGGAAAAAGCAGCGAGAGAGATGGACTTTATGGAAGCGGCAAGATTACGCGATGAAATGTTTTCGTTGCAAAAGAGACTTGAAGCAATGAAATAGTGCGAGCGGGAACTTTAGTGCATAAAAAAACCTCGGGTTAATACCCCGAGGTTTTTTTCAAAGAAAAAGAAATTATGCAATGATGGCTACGACTAGTAAGAGGTATAAAAGTACTGCCGCACCCAGACCAAGCCAAGCCCATTTTACGCGGTTGCTTTTTTTCTCGTCATCAATCAAATAAGCAATCAAAACACCGATCAGACCCACCAGAAATCCAAGGGCAAAGCCGCCCAGGTGAAAACCGGTTTCTCCGTCAGCCATTTTCTTCACCATTTTCTTGGCTACGTCATGCTTGATGGTACCATCAGCATTCATTTTGTTGCGAAGCTGCTTTTGGCCCATTTTGAATCCGATCTCATCCCAAACCTTCAGGTTTTTGTTGGTCAGTTTTTCAAAATCTTTGATGCTGATATAAGCCAGGTCCCGCAGCGAAATAGAATTGCCGGTTTTGCCAATCGGCAACATGATGTCCTTTGCATTTAAGGTTGGTGTTTCTACCGGCGGTTTGGTTGGGAACGTAGCGGCGGAGGAAACAATGTTTGCGCACAAGATGGCAAATGCCATGAAAAGAGTGAAAATTTTCTTCATAAACGTTGGGGGTTTTGTTAAAGATTTTGCAATCTAGAAATTAATACGGATCAATGAAAATTTTTCGTCTCTTTTTTTTGGCCGAAGTACTGTTGGCAAGGCAATAACAACCATAAGTATTTTTACTGACTGTTCATGTAAGTAGAACTTCTCTATTCTCTCACTTTGGCAAGGTTCCTGTTGTAATTATAAAGTTGTGCTTCTATATTACACATCCAATCCGATTTTTATGAAGCAACTGTCACTTCGATTACAGGCTCCGCAAAGTTCAGCACCTTCGCTGGCTGTCCGTCTTATACAGTTTTCTACTAAAAAGATGAACCAGGCTATCACCATGCCGCAACGACTGGTTGGCAAATGGCGTTTATACCTGAACTATTGCCCCGAGTGCAATTCCTGCGCACCAAAAATGCACCATTGCGAAGTTTGTCACGCAAATACAAAAGCCTATTTCGACTGGAACAAAGACATTGAGAAAACATGGTGGAAGAAGTATGCAGAAAAGCATCACATCGCTTTATAACAAAATGATTCGCATTTATTGAAATGGCCGTTATCTGATCTTGAAACACCAAGCCCTGTTAGAAACGTCCTGAAACATACCATTTAAAAGTCCCTAATAAGGGACTTTTTTTATGCAATAACGGAAGGTAATAATACGCGTCCGGCTAAGTGTTTCTGCCTAAATATGCGTCAGCAATTGCACCTTTAAAAACTGCATATTACATTAGCCTCTCAATCCGAATAACTATGAAACGTCGCTACCGGTACATACTGAATGTTCTTTCGTTTGGCCTCTTAATTTTTGCACTTTACCTGAACTTCATTAAAAAAGATTCTGTTGATGTTTCGGCGGCTCCTGACAAAAAGGAGAATCCAGTCAGTTCCCTTAAAGGAGAAACAAAAACGTCTGCTGTTTATCATG
>DASVSM010000544.1:0-6394 GCA_036388115.1 Flavisolibacter sp. | reverse complement strand
AATGAAACGCCAACGTTCAACCGACTAAATACCATTCTTCAATTCAATAAAATCTGGATTGATCTTCACGGGCAAGATAACAGGATCAATAATTATAGAAATATCTCGTCCTGTTCACCCTCAAATCTTTCAATACAGAAGATTTGGGACTAATGGTGATGTTGAAGTATTGATAACTGCCAATGGGCGTTACACCAATTGACATTTGCCAGCAATGCATTTCCCGGGCAATGCTCATGGTAAACATTGTAAGCTGCTTGGTAGTAAAATCATAATACCCGTTGGTACTAAAATTCCACTTTGGCGTCAGGTTAAAGCTATTGTTAAACGAAGCACTGGACGTAACATTTGTCTCAAAACCGCTGTAATCCGGTTTCAGCGTGCGGTTAAATGCTAATGAGAAAGAAAGATTGATTGACCAGGGAATATTAAAGTCTACAAACTCCGCCGGGTTGCGCTGCATATAATCCAGCAGGCGCTGTTGATCAGCCAGCAAAGTAGGATCCGTGATGGTATTGTTGTTCTCATTTTCCTTTGCCTTTTTCTCATCTGTTGGCTTGCTTTGAAACGACGTGGAAGCAGAGATACTACCACCGGTAAAACGGCCTGGTGTAAAGCGGCCTCCCTGCCAAACAAAACGGTTGATGGGCTGCCCGGTTGGACCTGCTTCGTAAGGATCTAACTGGGCCTGCGCAGAAATGCTTAATTTTTCAAACAAGGTGCTGCGTAAGTAAAGACTGAATGGCTGCAGCTTTAATGTATCCTGTAAAAAATTATAACCGCTGCTAAAACCAAAACCATCAATCAGGCGCACTTTGCGTGCCACCGTGTCTTTTTTTCCCTTCACCTTCATCTCAAGGTTATTGTCTACACCAAACGTGATACCTCCATAACGACCATAGGAGTAGGAAGGAAATAAGTTGCCTTCAAATTGCGGCAATGCTACTTTTTGACCGGAAGAAGTAGTTTGAATAATATCGAAATTACGCTTTGAGATATTGGGCTTGTAGTTAAAACTCAATGTAGGACGGATCACATGGCGGATAGCCTGGATTTTAGAGTTCTTGCCAAAGTTGAACGTCCCGAAAATATTGGTATTGAAGCTCAAACCAAAACTTAACTGGCGGTCAGTAAAAAATCCTTTACCAATGGAAACCGTGTCGACTTTCTTGGCATTCTCATTCCACCTGCGGCTTAAACGTTTTGTATACCAGGTTTCTTCATAATTAAAGAAGGGGCTGATAAAAAAGTTGCCCATCGGCGGCAACTGAATGTTAATCGGAAAACGATGCTGTGCACCCAACTGCATGGTGTCGATAATATTACCAATTGTCAAACGTCCCGTATCAAAAAAGGAAAGTTGATTACGGGCCACCACGTTATAGCCAACGCCAATCTTCTCATACCACCTGGGTGTACCAGCCAGCTCTTTTCGCTGAAATGGATACACCGTTGAAACAGTAAATCCTGCGTCGGGCAGGGTAACATTTATCAAACGGCTGGTGTTATTCTGATTATGATTGGCGCTTAACTGCAGCGAAAATGGTTTGTCTTTCCATTGCTTTGAATAAGTGATGGAGGAATACAACTGGTTTTGAAAATTTCGAACAGGGCTATTAGGAATGAACTCATTGAAACGGGTAGAGCCAGCGTTTACATTCGCCGAAAAACTTACACCCGGATTGGCTCTTGAGTCCATGCTGTGCGACCAGTTGATCTGAAATGCTTTGATCAGTTGATAATCGGGGTCGCCTTTAAAATTAAATTTTGTCCTGTTATAGGAGAAATTGAACAAGCCATTGTAACGATAGCGTTTCCGGTACTGCGGTGTGATGTTCAGATTATAGCCTCCATAAGAATAGATGTTCGCCCGTACCGTCACATCTACGTAATCGTTAAGCACATGATAGTAACCGATGTTTTCCAATCCCAAGCCAAACTGCTGGTTGGCAGTAAACGTAGGTGCCATAAAACCGGAATGCCTTCCCTGCGACAATGGATAAATACCAAAGGGTAGATAAAGCGGGATGGGAATCCCTTCAAATTCCGGATGGGTAGGGCCCGATATCGCAATGTCGTTTGAGATGACTTTCATTTTATTGGTCTTGAAAGCAAAATGCGGGTCATCATAATTACAGGTGGTGAAATAACCTTCTTTAATATATACCGTGCGTTCATCGATCTTTTTGGCATTCGTCGCTTTAATATAAAATTCACCCTCCTTTGTATAGGTATTTGTTGTAATACCTTTTTGTGTCCTAAAATTATAAGTGAACAATTCACTTTCAAACAACTGTTCCTTGTCCTGGAATTTTGCACGGGTTACAATTCTTCCTAAGCTATCCTTCTCCCCCAATGCCGTCAGCACATTTGTTTGCTGGTCGATGATTGTCCGGGGCGCATCAATCACTACGGTTTTATATTTCGTTTGCGTTTTTCCGTACAGGATAAATTTCTGTTCCTTCACCAACAACACCGCACTGTCCTCGGCCTGGTAGTCCACTGGTGCATCCATTGTATCTTTTGCAACTTTCAGTGTAAATGTATCCGACGTAGCTGTTATTGCCAGTGAATCGCCTGGCCTTGGTGGCAATGTATCGCTGATAGTGGTTAACGGTTGTGTGGTGTCGGTACCTGCTTGTCGATTCATATTGCGCACTTCACGACCAGTTGACGGCAGTGAACGATTTGTATTTGTTGTTTTTGGTATCGTGTCTTTGATGCCTGACCCGGATGTTGTAATTTGGAAACCCGCTGCACCGGTCTTTCCTGACGTTAGCACAATGCAAAATATGAACGGGAGTGTCAGTAGACCGAGTTTTTTTAATTTAAATTTGTGCAGTCCGGACATAAGTTAGAAGTGAAACAAATGTAGTTGTTCCGACTTTAAACGATTTGTGAAGATTCTAAACCGTCAAATAAAATCTCGTATGCTTAAAAAAACGCTTTTTCTATTTCCACTTTTATTCGTTGCCCTCACTATTCTATCCTTCACTACGGAAAAGCGCAAAGCAGTAAAAACGATTATCATCGATCCCGGGCACGGCGGAGCAGACCAGGGAGCTGCAGGAACGTTTACTACCGAAGCACAACTGACACTGGCAATGAGTAAAAAGTTGGGTGAACTGGTTAGAAAGGAACTTCCGGATGTTAATGTTCTCTTTACCCGCACCGCTGATATTTTTCCGGGCAACAGTCCTACCAAAAGAGATGGCGATCGTTATCGTGCTGATTTTGCCAATAAATCCGGCGCTGACCTTTTCATAAGTATTCATTGCAATTCTTCCGGACGCACCCCGGGCGGCTGGTACGAAAAACGGATTGTAGGTTACGATGAAAAAGAAACATTTACAGGCAAAGGCAAAAAAAAGAAAAAGAAGATGGTGAAGGTTCCCATTCATGAATCATTCTTTGTGCCCAACGCTGCAAAGGGAACGGAAACATTTATCTGGACAGCCAAAGAAAATTCACACAAAGGCCAGATGGTAAGCGAACGACACCAGCATGGCGAATTTGGAGATGACGACAGCGCAATGCTGGAAAACGATCCGGTGATAAATGCACTGAAGCTTGTTTATACAAAAAAATATTTTTTTAAAAGTCTAAAGCTGGCGGAGTTAGTGCAACAGGAGTTTACCAAGGCAGGTCGTACTAATCGTGGCGTGAAACAACGAAACGAGAAAGGAATTTGGGTGCTGCACGCTACCGGCATGCCGAGCATATTGATTGAGGCAGGTTTTATTACCAATAAGGAAGAAGAAGAATACATGAACAGTGAAGCCGGGCAGGAAGAGGTTGCACAGAACATTTTGTCGGCCATCAGGCTTTATATAAACGAAGTTGATAGCCCTAAAAAAGGACCCGAGAACGAAACTATTGGTACACCAGGCAGCGTGGCTGCATTGTTGAACACATCAAGAAAAAAGAATCTTTTAAGCTGATAAACAAAGAATGTCTTTGTCAAAAATTTCGCTATGCTGAAGAAAACATTTTTAATCGTAACCCTGATCTCTCTTTCAGCAGTGCTGACATCCTTTAAAGTAGGAGAGAAAAAACAGCAGGTTTTAAAAACCATCGTTATTGATGCAGGTCATGGCATCATGGCCAGCGGCGGGCATAACGGTGCAAAGGGCAGCTATTCGTACGAAGACGATATTTGCCTGGCAGTTTCAAAAAAATTGATTGCCAAATTAAAGGAAGCCTATCCCGAAGTGAAAATTATTGAGACCAGGCCGACAGAAAACATTGTAGGATTGCGTGAACGGGCCAGTATTGCCAACCAGGCCCGCGGCGAATTATTTATTTCCATCCATGTGAATGCCATGCCGCCTATTCACCATAAAGAACTGGCAGGCTATAAAACGGAAACATATTACACTGGTAAGGGAAAGAAAAAGAAAAAGCATACCCGCAAGGTTGCGCAATACCGCTATTATACCACGCCTAATACCAGGGCTAAGGGAACCGAAACCTATATCTGGGGAGCACACAAAGCGGAGGACAAGGAAGTGGCTGTGCGGGAAAATGCACCGATGCTGGCCGAAGAAAATTACAAAGAAAAATATGGCGACATCGATCCCAACTCACCGGAGTTTATTGCACTTTCACTGGTAAAAACAAAACAGTTCGGTCAGCGCAGCGCTATTCTCTCTCACATGGTAGAAGAAGAGTTCGCGAAAGTGGGCCGCATCAGTGGCGGGTCCAAACAACGCCAGGTAGGAATTTGGGTGTTGCAGGCAACCGCCATGCCCAGCATACTTGTGGAAACCGGCTTTATTACCAACCCCGACGAAGAAAGATATTTGAACAGTGACAGCGGACAATACGAACTGGCTTCCTGTATCACCAAGGCCGTTGGCAACTATATTAAATGGCTGGAAAAAAAGCAGTCCGGCAACAGCTCTGTTTTGTTACCGGTGCAAAAAGAACCTGGACAAATTGATGAGGCCTTTCTGCAAATGCTCGATCAGCATCATCATTCACAGTCGGAATAATAGTTACTCCAAAAAAATGTTGAAATAATCATCGGCAGCCGCTACCTGAAATTGAAACGGGGCCCGGCCTGCTTTTGACCTCTTACAGTTTGTTTGATGGTATGGTTTTTTAGATTGTACCTGTGCCTGTTTACTGTGATAATCCGCTTCAACAAAAATTATTATTTATTTTGAGGAGCAATCGGAACAAAGTAAAGGCGAAAACAATCATTCATGAAGATTACAAACGAAGTAAAAGTAGGTATACTGGCTATTGCAGCAATTGTCATTTTAATCATTGGTTTCAATTTTTTAAAGGGTTCCAATGTATTTTCAAAACCTCACACCTTATATGCACGCTTCCCTAATATAGGTGCTTTGGAGAGGTCAAACCAGGTAAAGATCAACGGCCTTACCGTGGGCACTGTTTACACATTTACTCCGGCCGATAAAGAGGTAAACAGCATTATTGTTGAAATACACCTGGATAAGAACATTGCAGTTCCAAAAAACTCAATTGCCTTTATTGATGGAACCGTGCTTGGGTCGGCCTATATCAACATCGAAAAAGGACCAGCCAGTGCTTACCTGCAATCCGGCGACACCATCTCTACGCGGCTGGACATGAGTTTGCTAAGCGATTTAAAGGCCCAGGTGGCGCCAACCATCACCCGTTTAAATGAGACCTTCGATTCGCTGAAAGTGACCATTGGTGGCCTGAATAATCTGTTCGACGCAAGCGCAAAAAACAATCTCAGGGCCCTCATTTCTAATCTTACCATATCATCGGCTGAGTTAGCAGAATTAATGAATGTGCAACGCGGTGCTTTGTCGCAGGCATTGGGAAATGTCAATACCATCACCGGCAACCTGGCACGTAACAACGATGCCATCACTTCATCGATACGTAATGTAGAAGTTACCACCTCGCGTTTAGCAAACACGAATATTGAAGGCACAGTGGCCGCCTTACAGGGAACCATCAATGAACTGCGTAATTCGATCAGTAAGTTCAACACGAACGAGGGTACACTTGGTTTGTTGATGAATGACCGTAAACTATATGATGATTTACAAAAAAGTGTCAGTCGCACAAACCAGACAATGCTTGCAGCAGAGATTTTATTAGATGATGTTCGTATACATCCTAAACGCTATCTTAATTTTTCGGTGTTCGGTGGCAAGAACAAGGCTGAACCTATAACTTCGCCCGGGGCCAAGGATTCTATTCCGGCTAAAAACTAAATGACGTTTCAGCGACTCTTTTCTCTTTTATTACTTCTCTCCTTTTTTTGTGTTACAGCGCAGGCCCAAACGCAATTAGTCGGTACCGATACAACGGATATTGTTGAGATTCTACCGGGAGTTAAGAAGTTGAATATTGTGAAACAGGCCGACGGGACTGATCTTCAGATATTAGT
>DASVSM010000543.1:0-3384 GCA_036388115.1 Flavisolibacter sp. | reverse complement strand
TAATCTTCTCCAACTCCTCCTTCATCGCCCGGCGTTGTTTATAGTTGTGCAGAAAGTAATCCTTTAGCTCCTTTACCAGTTCTTTTCCGCCATGCAGTTTTTGCACGGCTTTCAGGCGTTTGCATAACTCCATATAATTGCTTCGGCTATTGGCCGAAGCTGCATTACTCAGCAAGGCCTGGCGGTAGATGACCAACAATTCCGGCCAAAAACTTTGTTCTAAATGAGGCTGGCAGTATTGTGCAAACTCATATTCGGGATTGATTTGCAAAAGAATTAAAAGCCTTTCGTGCAATTTTTCACTTATGTAAATATTGGCCAGTGCATACATCTCGTTGATGCCAATCCGTCCCTTGTCCGTAAACCATTTGATCCAAGTTTGATATTCTTCTTCCCACTCCGCTGCGGTAAACGTTTCTTTGTAAAGTTTGTAATAGTTATGATCAAAGCGTTTGAAATAAATAGCCTTTGCATATTTCCTGACGGAAGGAATATCTCTTTGCAGCAGCGCGGTTTTCAGTAGCCATTCTTCCCAACGCTCCGGGTGTTTGTGCCATCCCTGCTTTTTGTTTTCCTCTGCTACCCCTTCTTCGGCAAGCAGTTTGGCTGCTGTGTAGTTTTTATTGTTGATGTGGCGCTGTATCAATTGCTCACGGTATTGCGGGATGTTTTTGTTTTGCAGTAACAGGCTATCTGCTTCGTTAGCCCTGCCGGCTTTTCGCAGCAATGCCATCTTTGCGTCCAGCAGCCATATCCGGCCATAATCTTCCCTCGCCTTTGATAGCAGATGGTCAATAACTGTAAACACTGCGTTTTGTTTTTCTTCCTCATAAGCTGCTGCAGACAACAGGGCGAGCAGGTTGTCCTCAAAGCCAAAATCATGGTAAACAGCCTTCTTTAGTTCCTTTTGGGCAAATGCGAAAAGTTCATCTTTCAATCCATACGGAACATCGGCGTTCCCGGCCAATTGTTCCAGACATTCAAATGCCCCATGAATGCAATCACCGGCGTGTCCATTGCTGTCGTCCATGTGCCCAATCAGCAGCGGTACTTCCATAATTACAGCGCAACAAGCTTCAAAAGTGATGCGGAAGTTTCCCTTTTGAAAGGCTGCTTCAGCTTCGTCTAAAACATCTGCGGCCCCTTGCAGGGCTTTTGTACTATGGCTATATTCAATAAAACCCCGGTGTGTATAGGTTGCCGCTGTCTTTCGAATGAGAGTGCAGAATTTTTCCAGGCTGTCCTTTGTTTTAGCAACATCAAAGCGAAGTAAAAAAAGAGACCGGAATTCTTTGCTGCGGGCCGCAAAGGAAGCAACAAAGTCACGCAGGTCTTTTTCATCCGTCTTTTTCAAAACCGTTTCAAACGAAGCGCTTTTGGTTAAAGCCCCTGGCATTTTTTTGCTTGAAGAATCATCTACCGTTGTGAGTGTCATGCCTAATTGATTTTGAATGGCAAACAGTACTGCCACTACATGCTTGCAAAACGGGTCATCGTGTGGACAATCGCAGGACGTGCGCACAATTGCGGCATCTTTAAGGACAATCTTTATGTGGTAAATTTCTGTACCCGAGACTTCTGCCTGCCATTTGCCCGTTGTTGTTTCGATAGCTTCATCCACCGCTCCGCTTTCAAAATAGTCTTCGCCTTTTTTTACTTGCTGCGGGCTGATGGATGAAGGGAAATTGTAAATGGTGAGTGGTGTTGACATAGCTTATTGATAGGATAGATAAACCGCGTTTTTTAGCATACGCCTAAAGTTATGAACAACCAAAAAGAAGGTTTAAAATAATGGGAAAACAACCATCCCGATCCAATATAAAATCCCGCTTTACAGCGGGATTCTCTATTCGTTTAAAAACCCATCTTTCCACCAATATCACCCATAAAATTATTGCCATCCCCTTTGTTGTCGCCGCCGGCAGCTCCGCCACCGGTGCCTAAAACAGAATCAATCTGTCCGCCAACCATTGGAAATTTTTGTTTGACAAAACCTGCCACTACGCCTAAAACCTGCTGCGCCTTGTCGGCAGGAACGCCTGTCTTTTCTACGATCTGGTTGATAAGTTCTTGTACCATAAAAATGTTTTTCTGAAGTTACGAAAGGTGCAGATTAGTGAAGGGGTACAACTTTTACGGCCTCACCCTTTATCCCTCTCCGCACGGAGAGGGAAGCCTCACACAAAACTCTGCTTTTACAAGCCTCTGCCTTTTTATCAGCATCCCCTTAAGCAAGGGCTGTGTCTTAATGGCCCTCTCCGCAAATCAGTTTCATTTCTACTTTCCTTCTCCTAAGGGAGAAGGTGGCAAAAGCCGGATGAGGGCGGGTCGGGGTGAGGTAGAAAACCGCTGGGCTGAAGCTTATCCTTTGTTCTTTGGCTTAGCAGGCGTTTTAGACGGTGTGGCTCCCTTCTTTACGTAATCACGCAAATAGCTGCAGCGGTTATAAGCGTACTGGTAAAACTTTGTAGTCCCAAACTCTGTTTTAAATTTAGCAAACAGGGGGTTGTTTTTGAATTTCTGATTAAAGACGGCAAGCGATTTTTCATACTGCTCGTAGTTCTTGTAGTCGTAACGCGGTAAGGGGATCTGTCGCTGTGCACACTTGGCCACCATAAACAAACAGGCCGCTTTAAATTCTTTGTTGGTGGCTACATCATACGCTTTCTGGTAATAATTTCCCGCTTCGTACACACCGTAATATTCTTTTTCCCAGGGTAGTTTATAAGCTCCCTGGTTCCAGTCGCTGCTGCTATGGCTATACGCCACCGCATTCCAGCTATTGCCGTAATAGCTCATGTTGTACAAGGCACTGGCATACTCGTAAAACAGTTTGGAATTATCACCGGCTGTTGCCGCATCAATCTTTGTTTTCGTCTCCTGCAACTTCCTGGCAAGACTTAATTTGGTATAAGGGGTTGTTGCACTCTTGTTGTAACGCTGCCAATCGTTGAGGTAGTCAAAAAAGGGGTCAACGTTGACGGTTGTTTCCTTACCTGTTTGATAATTGTATTGTGTTTCGGTCAGCGTTTCCAGTTTGCCGGCCTTGCTTAGCCATTCCATTGCCTTTGCATAATTCCTGTCACGCAAATACGAAGTGCCTAACACGTCTACCACATCATCCCTTTTCACGGAGCCATTCTGTACAAAAAATTTCTCTGTTTCGGTTGATGGCGTTATTATCACTTCGTAGAGTTTTACTAAGTTGTCGGTATTCATTTCTGTCTGCACATAATCAATAGCTGGTGGGTAGGAATAGGAGTAGTCATTCTCATCCTTCTTAAAGAAAGACAGGTCGGCCATGCTATAAGCCAGTGCAGCCCTGGTAACATCGTTTTGTTGTTCATACTTCTGCGAAAGGATTTGCGAAAAAAAGTTGCGGCA
>DASVSM010000542.1:0-2590 GCA_036388115.1 Flavisolibacter sp. | reverse complement strand
CGCAACATTACCCTTAAAGAAGAGTATCAAAAAGATTGCTGTTGTGGGGCCAAATGCTGACAATGCGATTGCCGTTCTTGGAAATTACAATGGAACGCCTTCCAATATTGTAACGGCGTTACAGGGCATCAGAAACAAAGTTGGAAACGGTGTCGAAGTCATCTATGAAAAAGCGGTCAACTTTACGAACGATACCTTGCTTCAGTATGCCAATATCAGTAATCAATTTTCCTGGCAGGAACAAAAGGGTTTTTCAGCAGAATACTTCAACAACCGCGAACTGAAGGGAGAACCAATTGCAAAACGGATTGAAACAAACATCGACTACAACTGGCAGGAAGGGCAACTGGTGATTGATACATTAAAAGCCTACAACTTTTCTGTTCGTTATGCAACAGACTATACCGCTGCCACAGGTGATATTACGTTCGAACTGGATGCTGACGATGGGTACCGCTTGTTGGTTGATGGCAAAGAAGTGATCAATGCATGGTCACGCAACCGCTGGGGCGCCAGAACCTTTAAACTTCAAACAGAAGGAGGCAAGAAATACAGGTTAGTGGTGGACTATTTTCAGGGTGATGGTAAAGCTGCGGTTCGGCTAAGGGCAGGACACTTTGCCAAAACCGATTTTAGTGCTTTGGCAGCCCGTTTAAAAGACGTTGATGCCATTGTCTATGTGGGTGGTATCTCTCCGCAACTGGAAGGCGAAGAAATGCGGGTTGATTTTCCTGGCTTTAACGGAGGAGACAGAACGTCCATTCTTTTGCCTGCCGTTCAAACGGAATTGATGAAAGCGCTAAAACAAACCGGCAAACCTTTGGTATTTGTGATGATGACGGGAAGTGCGATAGCTGTTCCCTGGGAGGCGCAAAACGTTCCGGCTATTGTTAATGCCTGGTACGGTGGACAAGACGCAGGAACGGCTATTGCTGATGTGTTATTTGGGGATTACAATCCATCCGGACGTTTGCCCCTGACTTTCTATAAAAGCGATAACGACTTGCCTGATTTCAATGATTACAGCATGACCGGCAGAACCTACCGCTACTTTAAAGGCAAGCCACTGTATGCGTTTGGACATGGCCTGAGCTATACAAACTTTCGATATTCAAACTTGCGATTACCGGTTTCATCAAAAGCCAAAAAACTAACCGTTAGCGTTAACGTGACGAACAGGGGAAAAATGGATGGCGAAGAAGTCGTGCAATTATATGTTTCAGGCCAGGAGAAAACGGCTCAAGCGCCTCTTCGTTCATTAAAAGGATTTCAACGCATTTTTCTTAAGGCTGGGGAAAGCAGGACAGTTCAGTTTTCACTTGTACAACAAGATCTATTTCTGTTAAATGATCAAGGAAATCCTGTGCCTTTTAAAGGCAAGGTACTTGTCTCCGTAGGCGGTAGCCAGCCTGACACAGGCACCCTCCAGAACAAGAAGACGGTGCAGGCATTAATGAATATGTGATTGGAACAAGTCAACCTAACCAATTAATAAGATGTAAATTATCTTGCCGCTGGCCTGTAGGAATAGAAACGGCATTACCTTTGCGTACCAAGTACACGAAAGATTATTTCTGTGATTATTCATAATACGATTGGTTCTTGCTGTATGAATAAAACAGAAAATATAGAAGGTTATGGCTGAGATGATATTATCTGCGGATCGTACGAAAAAGATTTACCGCATCGCGGTTGGTACATTGTTTTTTTTACAAGGCATTTGTTTTGCTTCCTGGGCATCACGTATTCCAAGTATTCAGGAAAAACTGGCAATCTCCGATTCGCTGCTGGGCGTTGTTTTGTTTGCTCTTCCCATTGGCTCGATGGTATCTCTTTTATTTTCCGGAGGGTTGATTGCCCGTTATGGCAGTAAAAAGGTTGCGGTAAACGCTTTGTTTTCCTATGCGCTTACGCTGCCGCTGATCGGCTTTTCGTCAAGCATTCCCTTGCTGATCGGCAGCCTCGTTTTGTTCGGCATGGCAGGTAATATGGCCAACATTGCTATCAATACACAGGCTGTTCATGTAGAGGCAAGATATGGCAGAAATATCATGGCATCTTTCCACGGATTGTGGAGCCTTGCGGGTTTTAGTGCAGCTGGCATCGGTACTTTTATGATTGCCCATTCCATTGTCCCGCTTACACACTTTGTCATCATCACTACCGTAATAATTGCCGGAGTGGCTATTTGTTTTCAAAACTTAATAGCGGATGAAGAGAGATCTACTGCTACCACAAAATTTTTCGTGAAGCCAGACAGCTCATTGATCAAACTGGGTATCCTGGCGTTCTGCTGCATGATCTGCGAAGGCGCCATGTTTGACTGGAGCGGTATCTATTTCCAAAAAGTGGTGCATGCTGATAAAGACTGGGTTGGCGCCGGTTACACTGCGTTCATGTGCACAATGGCCGGTGGCCGTTTTATTGCCGACTGGGTAGCCAACAAATGGAACTTTCAAAAAACGCTTACCATCAGTGGTGTTTTAATTGCAACTGGTCTTGCCATTGCTGTACTGTTCCCCTATGTGCCTACGGCTGTTATCGGTTTTTTAGTTGTGGGACTGGGCGTTTCATCCGTGATCCCGCTGAT
>DASVSM010000541.1:0-7892 GCA_036388115.1 Flavisolibacter sp. | reverse complement strand
CAACAACGGATAGCACAGGAAATTTTGCACTTAACTGCACGGCTGAATCCAACGCCAATGTTCACATCTCCTATGTTGGCTATAGTACTATAACAATGACGGTAGATGAGCTGGCAACGAAAGAATCCATTCGCCTGGTATTAACGCCTGCCACCATGGGAGACGTAGTGATTACAATGGGTCTTGTTGTTCGAAAGAAACCGGCGGTCATCCCGACCATCCAACCTAAAAGCCAGGACACTGCCTTTTCAAAATTTGCTGTGTACCCTAACCCGGTGCTTTCCAATGCAATGTTTACCATTGACACGAAGGATTTGGAAGACGGCAACTACAGCTTACAAATCGTGACCAGTTCCGGTGACCTTGTGCGGACAAAGAAAGTTGTAGTGGATAAAAAAATGAAACGATTTACCTACACGTTAGAAGGGGTTTCAGCAGGAGCTTATTTTGTGCGATTGACGAATAAGAAAAGCAACAAAAGCTACACGGAAATCATCATTGTGCAATGATCATCGAAAGCCGGGATGAAACTGTTCCAGCGTTTTTCGTAGAAACTCCCGGTCAAGGTGCGTATAAATTTCTGTTGTTGTAATGCTTTCATGTCCCAGCATTTCCTGAACGGCTCTCAGGTCAGCACCACCTTCCACTAAGTGTGTGGCAAACGAGTGACGGAACGTATGCGGTGAGATGATCTTCTTGATGCCTGCTTTTTTCACCAGGTCTTTAATGATCAGGAAAATCATGACCCGTGTGAGTCGTTTACCCCGCCGGTTTAAAAACAAAATATCTTCTTCACCCATTTGAATGACCTGATGGTTACGGATGGTGTTCACGTAAATTAAAATGTATTTCGTGGCACTGCTTCCGATAGGCACCAGTCTTTCCTTGTTTCCCTTCCCAATAACCCGCACAAAACCAACATCCAGAAACAACTGCGACAGTTTTAGGTTAACGAGTTCGCTTACCCGCAGGCCGCAACTGTACATGGTTTCTATAATGGCTTTATTACGTGTGCCTTCGGCGGTGCTTAGGTCAATTTGTGCCAGCACATTTTCTATCTCCTCAAAACCTAACACATCCGGTAATGTCCTTTTCAATTTTGGTGCTTCCAGTAAAGTGGTGGGATCAACTGTGGTGATGTCTTCCAGCAAACAATATTTGTAAAAGGTCCGTAGCGCGGAAATAATACGGGCCTGCGATGTTTGTGTCATGCCAAGTTCAGCAATCCATTTGATGAATTGCTGCAAGGTGGAAAGATCAATTTCTGCGGGAGATTTTTTTACACCGTTGTTAAGCAGGAACTGTGTGAATTTTTCCATATCCGACAGGTATGCCGAAACCGAATTGTCAGCTAACGACCGCTCCAGTTGCAGGTAGGCTTTAAATCCTTTCTTGTACGGTTCCCACATGATCCAAAAATAGCCGGTTGATTTCCTGCATTCAAATTCTTTTATTTGCTGGTTATTTCCTTGGCCACCTCATCGGTACGGTCTTTGAAGAATATACCTTAATTCGTGTTTATGAAAATGAAACTCACCTCTGTTGCCATGCTGGCTTTGTTGTTTTTGGGCTGTAACAAAACAAAAGAAATCACTGATGGTATCGATCCTAACTCGCTTCACAATCGCTCGGTTGGTTCATCAGCCAACGAATTGCTAAGCAACAGCAAATACAAATCACTAAAAGTAGAAGTGCAATACATGCAGGGCTTTGCTCCGGATGCCGCTGCACTCAATCATCTGCAAATATTTTTGGCTTCGCATGTAAACAAGCCCAATGGGATCAGCGTTGTTACAAAAGAAATTTCCGCAGATAACAAAACAACACTCACGGCCGATGAAGTGCATGCCATAGAAAAGGCCAATCGTACGGCCTTCTCAACTGACAACGAGATCGCTGTTTATGTTTTATATACAAATGGAAATTATTCAGAGAATAATGTTTTAGGTGTTGCCTATCGAAACACATCAACAGCCATTTTCGGAAAAAAGATCCGGGATAACTCAGGAGGCATTGGACAGGTGAACCGCACAAAGCTGGAAGCAACGGTGCTGGAACATGAGCTTGCGCATTTGCTGGGGCTTGTTGATATTGGTACACCAATGCAAACGGCGCACAAAGCAAACGGTAACCATTGCAATAACCAGAACTGCCTTATGTATTATGCTTCCGAAACCACGGATGCATTGGGCTTTCTGCTTACCGGTAACATTCCAACGCTCGATGCAAATTGTGCGGCCGACCTGAAAGCAAACGGGGGCAAATAGTCTTTCACTATTTATGGTCCGACAGGTATAAAGGTTGGTGTAATCCTTCCAATCATCAGGTTAGATGAAGGCAACTGCTTCTTTCATTTGCGTTTGCCGGTTGCTGCGGATTTACGTATGGTCTTTTCCTCGTAGTTTTGACTCCATCAAAATCAATTAGCATGGATATGACCCTTTACCAAGTGATGCTGCATGTACACAGCGTAGGAAGATGGATTGTTTTACTGCTATTACTGTTTGCCATTTTCAATAGTCTAATTGCCGGCAGCCGGCCTTTTATTAAATCGGATAACAGGCTTGGGTTACTGGTTACCATATTTTCCGATCTGATGCTGTTGGTTGGTATTTACCTTTATTTTGTCGGCCCCAGGGGTTATAAAATATTTGAAGCCTACGGCGGCATGGGAGCTGTAATGAAAGACCCCGCAGCCCGCTTTTATGCAGTGGAACACCTGGCAGGAATGCTGATTGCAATTGTACTGATCCATATTGGAAAAGCACAGGCCAGAAAACCAATGAGCGACCGGGCCAAGCACAGAAGAACGATGATCTTTTATTTTCTTGCGCTATTAATTATACTGGTTTCCATTCCATGGCCTTTCCGCCAGGTAGCCGGCAACTGGTACTAATATTAAGATATTGGGTTATTGAGATAGCAGCATAGTAAGGTAGTAAGATGTTGGGTTAGTCTCATTACCGGCAATATCCAATATCCCGATCTATCTGCTGCCCAGTTCTATCACTTCACAATTACGGATGTCGGCGCCATCGATGGTAAACCGCAACAGCGTTCGCACCTTGTGCCAGCCTTGCTTTCCGGCCGCGCCAGGATTTATGTGCAGGCAACCGATCTTGTCATCATACATCACCTTCAGAATATGTGAATGACCGCTGATAAAAAGTTTTGCTTTATTAGCCATCAAATCCTGCCTGATGCCCGGCGCATAGCGGGAGGGATAGCCTCCGATATGGGTCATATAAACAGTTACGTCCTCGCAATTCCATATTAGTTTTTGCGGATAGATGCTTCGTATATCATAACCGTCTATGTTGCCGAAAACACCTTTCAGCGGTTTATAAGCCTTTAGCCGGTCGGCAATGTCTGCTGTTCCAAAATCGCCGCCATGCCAGATCTCGTCGCATGTTTCGAAATGCCGGAAGACAGCGTCATCCAAAAAACCATGTGTATCTGATATCAATCCGATGCGTTTCATAACGTACAATCCTGGTTAACCTGTTCTTCGTAAATGGTTTATTTATTGCAATGATCTGTATTTTTACAACTCTCCAATCTTTTTGAAGGATATAATCTATGCTGCAACCTGCTGAAGCCACTGACTACACCATTTTCCAAACGATGGCTGACGATGCTCCGGTGATGATCTGGATAACGGATCCATCAGGATATTGCACCTACCTGAACAAGCAGTGGCTGGCGTTTACAGGGCAGACAATAGAGGAAAGCAGGGGATTGGGCTGGACCAATGCCATACACCCGGATGACAGAGAGGAAGCCGGAAGGATATTTATGGAGTGTAGCAAGTTGCAGCAGCCATTTCATTGCGACTATCGTGTAAGGCATACGAGTGGTGAATACCGTTGGGCAGTTGATTCCGGCAAACCCCGGTTCGACAATACAGGAGGTTTTCTCGGCTTCATCGGAACGGTAACGGACATTACAGAGCGAAAATTAGCAGAAGAAGAGTTGCAGATCAACGAAGCCCGGTTACGCATTGCCATCGAATCAACCGAACTGGGAACCTGGGACTTTTATCCGGAAACAGGCATCTTAAACTGGGACAACCGATGCAAGGAATTATTTGGAATGTCCCATGATGCGCATGTTGATTACGCTATTTTTTTAAAGGCGCTGCACCCCGATGATCGTGAACGGGTGGATAAAATTGTACAGGAGGCCTTTCGCCCCGAAAGTGGTGGTTCCTTTAACGAGGAGTACCGTACCATTGGGTTAGAAGATAAAAAACTCCGCTGGGTATCGGCAAAAGGCCGCGCCTATTTTGACGAAAGCGGCCGTGTAAAACGGTTTATTGGAACAGTACTCAATATTACACAGCGTAAAGCCATTGAGGAAGAACTTAAAAGCAGCGATGAACGGCTGCGGGAAGCGCTGACCGTTGCCTCCACCGGCACCTGGAAAATAGACCTCGAAACCGGCATCGATACCAGAGATGCAAGCCTGAATAAAATGCTGGGCCTTGAAGCAATTGAAACCAGGATTCCGGTTAGTGATTCCTTTGAACGCATTCATCCCAATGATAAAGAAAGAATGAAGGCGGCACTTGAGGAAGCAGTGCAGAATAAATCTGTGTATGACGAAGAAGTCCGCATTTTTCAGCCGGGCGGAAGGATGCTGTGGATCCGCGATCGCGGACAGGTAGTGCAGAATGAGCACGGCGAGGCGAGTTACATCATTGGCGCTGCTATTGATATCACAGAACAAAAGCAAAAAGAAGAGCAACTGAAGATCAGTGAGGAAAGATTCCGAAGCTTTTTTAATAATTCTTCTGTTGGAATGGCCCTTGTGAGCCTGAACGGTACCTTCCTCCAGGTTAATCCTGTTTTCCTTCGCTTATTCGGCTATACGGCAGAAGAAATCCTGACAAAAGATATCCAGTCGGTTACGCATCCTGCCTTCATCTCAGGCAGCATCGGAAAATTGCAACAGACCATCCTTGGACAGACGGATGGCTTTGTTGCCCAGAAAAAATACCTGAAGAAAAACGGGGAGGAGTTTTGGGGCGAGGTGGCGGTTTCACTGGTAAAAGACCTAAGCAATAAGCCAAAGCATCTCATCGGCGTCCTGTATGATATCCACGATAAAAAGCTGGCAGAAGAATCGCTCAAACTGCAGGCAAGAGTGCTCGAAAGCATGGATGAAGGCGTATCGGTTTCCGATGAGGCCGGGGTTATCCTCTACACCAATTCCGCAGAAGATAAAATGTTCGGATATGGCCCCGGCGAATTAATTGGCCAGCACGTTACCATACAGAATGCCTATACGCCGGAGGAGAATGGACGCATTGTTGACAGCGTTATGAGTGAACTGAAAAGCAATGGCTATTGGAACGGTGAATGGCATAACAAACGGAAGGACGGATCTGAATTTTATACTTACTCGCACATTACATCACTCGACCTGGAGCAGAAAAGGGTGCTGGTTTGCGTGCAGCGTGATATTACAGAAGAAAAGAAATACAAGGAGTTTTTGGAACAGAGCGCAGAAGAGCTGGAAAAGCGGGTAAAAGAAAGAACAAGCGAACTTAAAGAAGCAAATGAACTGCTGGAAAAGTCAAACGCTGAGTTGGAGCAGTTTGCTTATGTTACTTCGCATGATTTACAGGAGCCACTGCGAAAGATCAGAACGTTTGCCTCCCGGATAGAAGATGAACTGGCAGGTTCGGGAAACACAAACGTGATGAAGCACTTGCAAAAAGTAATGGCTTCGTCGGAGCGTATGTCGGTACTGATCCGCGACTTATTAAATTATTCGCGGTTAACAAAAGAGGAAAAAGAGTTTAAGGATGTCGACCTGAATGAGGTGCTGGAAGATGTTCTTTCCGACTTTGAAGTGTTGATTGCGCAAAAGAAAGCACAGATAATTGCAGACCCTTTGCCTACGCTAAAAGGGATATCTCTTCAGGTCAATCAACTGTTCTTTAATTTGATTGGCAATAGCCTTAAATTTTCCAGGCCGGATGTGCCGCCAAGGATAGAGATCAGGGCTGGAATAATAAATGCGGAAGCTGCATTGGAACTCGGTTTGAAGGGACAGGATTATCACCGGCTCATTTTTTCAGATAATGGGATCGGCTTCAATCCGGGTTATAAAGAGCAAATCTTCGAGATCTTTCAACGTCTTAACTCCCGCGACCAATATGCCGGTACGGGCATCGGATTGGCATTAAGCAAGCGGGTCGTTGAAAATCATGGTGGTGCTATAATTGCTGAATCGGAAGAGGGGAAAGGCGCCAGCTTTACCGTTTACCTCGCGGCCATCTAAACCCGCGAACAAAAAGAACGTAATTTTAGATATGCCTTTCCATCGCAATTTTACTTACTGGATCGACAAGCGGAAATGGAAATATTATTTCCTGATGATGTCCCTTCAACTGGCAAAGTAAGGGCTTGCTGTATCGATTGTTTTTTGCGTTCTCCGTTTTTAATTCTCCATACTTAATTCTTGATTATACCATGCCTTATTACTATAAAGCCGGACAGATTCCGCATAAGCGCCATACGCAGTTTCGCAAACCCGATGGTGGGTTGTATTCGGAACAACTTTTTTCTACCGAAGGGTTCTCCAACGATTATTCATTGCTCTATCATATTAATCCGCCAACACAGATCATTAAAACGGAAAAGCCGGTCAGCGTTGCTCCGCAGGTTGCCGAAGAAAAGATGCTTAGTCACCGCAGTTTTGAAGGGTTCAAAATAAAACCCGCGAAGGACTTCCTTCAAAGCCGTATCCCGGTTTTGGTGAACAACGACGTGCACATTGTTTTGGCTGCACCCCAGGAAAGCGTTACCGGTTATTTCTATAAAAACGCAGATGCTGATGAATTGATCTTTATACACGAAGGAAGCGGCGTTTTAAAAACCTTGTACGGTGAAATCGAATTTGGTTATGGCGATTACCTTACCATTCCGCGGGGAACAATCTATCAGATTCATTTTAATGGCGAAGCCAACCGGTTATTTATTGTTGAATCATTCAGCCCGATCCGTTTCCCCAAAAGATACCTTAGTAAATACGGCCAATTGCTGGAGCATTCGCCATTTACGGAACGGGATATTCGTCCGCCCCAAAATTTACAGACACATAATGAAAAGGGCGACTTTATTGTAAAAACAAAAAAGAAAGGCGTGCTTTATAATCTTCATTATGGCAACCATCCTTTTGACGTCATCGGCTGGGATGGCTATTGTTACCCGTTTGCTTTTTCCATTCATGATTTTGAACCCATCACCGGCCGCGTACACCAGCCCCCGCCCGAGCATCAAACCTTCGAGGCGAATAATTTTGTGGTTTGTTCCTTCTGTCCGCGGCTTTATGATTATCATCCGGATGCCATTCCTGCCCCATACAACCACAGTAACATTGACAGCGACGAAGTGCTTTATTATGTGGATGGCGATTTTATGAGCCGCAAGAATGTCACCCGTGGAATGATCACCTTGCACCCGGCGGGCATACCTCACGGCCCTCACCCGGGAACAGTAGAAAAAAGCATTGGCAAAAAAGAAACACAGGAGCTGGCCGTGATGGTGGATACCTTTCACCCTTTGATGTTAACCAAACAGGCTTTAGAAATTGAAAATGAAGGCTATGTGATGAGTTGGGCGGAGTAAATCAGGTGTTTGCCGATAACATGTTTATGTAGTTTGTTTGTGTTGGCTGGAATATTATTTTCGCCACCATTAATTAAAAACGCTGCAAAAAACTTGCGGCACTACCAAACTATCTAACAATGAAAAAAACCTTAGTGTTTGCACTCCTTTGCGTTGCTCTTGTGAGCTGTGGCCCTCAAATTTATAAGGCGGCTGATTTTTCAAATGCGGCTGCGAAGCACAAAACCGTAGCCATTCTGCCTGCAGAAGTTACGA
>DASVSM010000540.1:0-1896 GCA_036388115.1 Flavisolibacter sp. | reverse complement strand
TATGAAAGCCATCTTCTCATTGCTGCTTTTTGTGACCTGTGTGAATGTTTCTGCGCAATCGGTCAGTACGTCCATAAAATTTGATAAGACCGATAAACCTGCGTTGATGCTTTACCTCCCTTACAGCCAGGAAGTAGCTGAGGGAACCATTCTGACCAAGCTGAAAGAGATTGGATTTGAGCCTGAAACCTCGGGGTCTTTATTCTGGAAGAACAGTAAAGTGAACGGGTTTTATGCTTTCAAAGGGGTAACACTAAGGGGACAGAAAACAGAACTGGTAGACCTTTATTTTAAAGTAGACCGTCGTGGCAACAAGAAGGATAACCAGTCGGTGATGTATATGCTGACCAGCAAGGGCGCTGATAATTTTATTAACGATGGTACGGATGCAGCAACGTTTTCTTCCGCGCAAAAATTTCTGAACGGCTTTGTTGGCGAAACTGCTTCATATAAGCATACACTGGATATTAAAACACAGGAAGAAACCGTGAAAAAAGCGGAAAAGAAATTAGGTGACCTGCTGGGTGATGAAAAGGACATGGCTAATAAAATAGCCAAACTGCAGGAAGAGATGAAAAAGAACAAAGAAGCGCAGGCGAATCAGCAATTATTGATTGAAACAGAGAAGAAGAAACTGGCGGATATGAAACTGACATCTTCGCAAGCAACAAGCAGTAACTAATCATTGATAACCATTAGCTTTAAACCGAGATGATACGAAGGCTGTTTGTTCCGCTTTACAATTGCTTTGGAACAGCCGGCTTTGTACTTCTCGGTTTATCTTTTTTACAACATCGCCAGACCATTGACATTCATGTTCACGATACCTATTATGTAATTGGCGTCGATTTTATTTGTATCGTATTGGGATGTTTTTTCCTCTTGCTTTGGATGACATACCAGCTTTTTAAAAAGCGGCTTTATGCGTCGTTGCTAACAAATATTCATGTCATTGTTACATTTGTCTGTATTGCCCTTTTGTTTGTGCAAGCTTACGCCGGAACGCCCCGGAGATATGTTGATTATTCTACGTTCAGTTCAGTTAACCGCATTATTCCTTTCGTCATTTTGTTGTTGCTGGCAGCACAGTTTTTGTTTCTTTTCAATATTATAGCAGGCCTGTTCAAAAGAAAATGATTTACAGGAAATCTTTGGTCAGCTCTTCGCTTACCTGCCAAAGCTTTTTCCTTGCCTCCATATTATACGCCTGGGCATTGGCCTTAGCTTGTTTGAATTGATTAAAATAAGCACCGGTTACATTTTCCGTCTCATCAGAGAAGGCCACATACGCCACTACCTCCGCGCCTTCTTCCACTGTTGCTGCCGTTCTTCCAAAGAAATCATGGACCATGTTGGTGTCCATCAGCGAAGCCGGATGAAGGCTGTTCACCATGATATTTTTTTCTTTCAGACGGTCTGCCAGTTCCAACCCAAAGATGATCTGCGCCAGCTTGCTTTTAGCATACGCATCAAAAGAATCATATCTTTTTTCAAGATGAATATCATTGAAGTCAAGGGGTGATTGTCCAATAGAACCTATGTTCACTATTCTTGCAGGTGCTGAGGAAAGCAGGAGCGGCAGTAATCTTTGCGTAAGCAAAAAATGCGAAAGGTGGTTAACGGCAAACCGCAGCTCATACCCGTCCTTGCTTAGTTCCCGTTGTTTGCTTCCTTTTGGCCCGCCACCAATGGCTGCATTATTAATCAATACATCCAGTTGCTGATGATTTGCCAGCACCTTGCCGGCAAAATTTTTTACTTCAGCCAATGAGGAAAGATCCGCATTGTAATAAGTAATGGTGTTGCTCCCGGTTGCCGCTCTTATTTCTTCGGCAACACGGGCCCCTTTTTCTTCGTTCCTTCCATGCAGTATCAGCGTAGCTCCGGCTTCGGCTG
>DASVSM010000539.1:0-5432 GCA_036388115.1 Flavisolibacter sp. | reverse complement strand
GGTGGTTTTAATGCTGAAATGCCCTAAAACCTCTTGAATATAACGCACCGCAGTACCTTTTTCTAAAAGGTGTGTGGCAAAAGAGTGCCGCAGGGCAGGAAAGGTGAGATGCATTTTAATGCCGGCCTTTACTTTGGCGCTTAAAAAAATTGCAGCACCTAAAAATAATGGCATTATCTCATTCCGGCCGGCTCAAACAAACAGGGTTACGTGCTGGCACTCACTGCTCCACCTTTACACTATCAACAATGTAGGGACTGTCGCCGCGCCAAAAAGCAGTGCTGTTTTTTTCCTTATAATGAACAGTGATGCTGCGGCCTTGCAGGTTGTTGAGTTGCTGCGCCACGTTTTCGTCCGTCACGGTAAAGAAAAATTTCTCCGAAGCAATCGGTACGTTGGCATTGCCCCGTACACTGCTCAGGATCATCTCGCCTTCATAAGTTTTAAAAACCGTTCCGCGGCGGGAAAATTTTTGCAAAAGGCCAAAGCGGTTGCCATCGCTATAAGTGTAGTAGTAGTTCCACCACACAAAAACAAAGATGCCCAGGAAAAGCACCAGCAAAATAATGACGGCAATTCTGCCACCTTTGCCTTTTTTCCTGGGCAGGGTGGTTACATTGGACTGTTCCATACCAGCATACTTTTGAAGAAGCACTTAAAAAATCATTCCGCTCGTGCAAAAGCATAAAAAAGGGCTGTATTAAACAGCCCGCTTTTACATTCAATATGAGAATCTTTTATTTCTGAATGTTGTCGTTCACAATCTTTGCCAGTTCAAACATGGAGATCTGTGCTTTGCCAAACAATGGTTTCAGTTTCGCATCGGCATTGATCATGCGCTTGTTTTTTTGGTCCTGCAGGCCATTCTTCTTAATGTAGTCCCACACTTTTTTCACGATCTCTGGTCTTGGTATTGGCTTGTTGCCAATTACTTCATCCAGTGCGCTATTCGGCGTTAAAGGAGCCATGAAGGCTGCGTTCGGTTTTCTTGCTGATTTTTTTGCGGCTCCTTTTGCTGATGCTTTTTTAGGTGCTGCGGCCGCTTTTTTTGTTGCCTTAGCAGGCGCCTTTTTTGCTGCCGTCTTTTTAGTAGCTGTTTTTACAGCCGCTTTTTTAGAAGCTTTTGCCATGATAATTAGAATTTTAATGGGTTAGTAGAAACGAGTTAACTACGTACTAAATTAGTGCTTATCCCTTTAATGCACCGAAAGATTTTTTCACAATGTTTATAACCTTTTTCAGAGGAGAAAACACAAAAAAAAGGCCTTGCTCTATTTGGTAAAAAACGGGCTAAACTGACCCCGCTTTTTTGCCTGTTTTTAAGCGCTTATGAAGCCATGTTCTGACAACTTTTGTCTGCCCCGCGTTCCGGAAATGGTTGGCCAGAGGCTATTGCTCCCGTAAAAAGCTGCCACCATCCGGCGTGGTTAATGGCCAAAAAGTTTGGTGATAAAAAGGTCAAGCACTTCTACCAGGATAAGGAGAATAACGATCCATTCCAGTATGCTGCTGTTGCGGTGTTGCAGCAGGCCCCTGAACAATTCGAGGTTATCGCGGATGATGCTAAGCCCTTCGTGAATGGTTCTTACTCTTACATGCAGGTCAAACGTTCGTTTTAAATCGCTGTCAATTTTATTCAGGTGCTCGTCTTCCCAGGTTTCCGGTGGCGAATCAAAAACATAGATGTTCTCCGCAATGCGGTTTCGCAGCAGCAGTGTCCGGCCAATATGCTGTTTCAGCTTTTTACCCGACATATCGAGCCTGCCTTTGGTTTCCAGCATCTGGGTGTACTGGTTGGTTTCTGATAACAGCTTTGATGTTTGTTCTTCGTAATAATCCAGCGCTACCGATTGCGACACGTTCATCATTACCAGGCGCAGCACATTTATGCTCGCAGAAGGGATATCAATCTTATTAAAGCCCACCCGTAAATCTTTTGCTCCGGTTTCAATTAAAAATTCATCGGTGAGACTATCCTCAAACAAGTTTTGCAATAAGGTTTAATGAGTTGCAGGAATTCTGATGTGCGAACCGGATCATAGTTCAGAAAACAAACAGCGCCATACTTAAATACATAGATATATTGGTCAGTGTCCATGCGGTAAAATAATTCCGCCGGATCATTGTAAGCAAGATCAGCTTTAAAAACCGTGATGAATTGTTTCAGGTCTATTGAATCTGCTATCTGGTAAGAAACTACCTTCTGTGTCATAAAATCAACTTGGTTTAACAAAGGACGGCTGCAAATGAAGATGTTTTACTTGTAACGATGATTGTTTTTGTTTTACCATTGACTGCAAATTTTTTGCCTTTTCAAGACAAAGTTTGAATTGCATTTGCTCCGCCAGACGGGACGTCAGTTGGTGGTACTGGTTTTGTACCTCCAACAGAATGCCGGTAAGAAATATAGTACCAACAAAACGGGTTGCCTTGGTGGCACATGACAAACGAAAAGATGAATTGCTTGAGTGGGCAAAAAGAAACCGCGATGCATTGGCAAACCATGAGCTGGTAGCCACCGGTACTACAGGAACGATCATTGAGAAAGAGCTCAGGTTGCCTGTTGAAAAACTAATCACGGGTCCGCTTGGTGGCGATCAGCAACTGGGCGCCATGATTGCGCAGGGCAGGATGGACCTTGTTATTTTCTTTTGGGATCCATTGGAAGCACAGCCGCATGACAGCGATGTAAAAGCATTGATACGGCTGGCCGTGGCCTGGAACATTATCATTGCCTGCAACGTCACCACGGCCGATTTCGTGTTGGCATCGCCATTGATGAATGAGACGTATCGGGCAGAAGTACCTGAATCGTAAGCCACCGTCTTGCAACCCGTTTGTAAACCGGCAGCCGATGATTAATGGTACAGCCTTTGGAGTAGTTAATCCGATAATTCAAAAGCAATGGAGCAAAGCAAGGACAACAGGGTAATCCCCATGACATCAGTTAATAGTGGTAAAACAAGGGAGGTTGCTCTTGATGTACATTACTACACCAACCAGATCGTTAACGTTGTATTCATTGGTTTGCCTGGCGGCGAATGGGTACTGGTAGATGCAGGCATGCCGAAATCGGGGAAAGAAATTATTGGTGCGGCGGAAGAATTATTTGGGATAGGGAAGCCCCCGCAGGCCATTATTTTAACCCACGGACATTTTGATCATTTGGGCAGTATTGTTGATTTGATTTTGGAGTGGAATGTACCGGTGTATGCACACCCGATGGAGGTCCCATTTTTAAATGGTTCGCAGGCTTATCCCGAACCGGATACTTCTGTTGAAGGCGGCATGCTGGCCAGGATATCATCGCTCTACCCAAATGAACCGGTCGATATCCGCGAAGCCCTGCAGGTCCTGCCTCCCGACGGCACCATACCTTTTCTGCAGGAGTGGCAATGGGTGCATGTGCCGGGTCATTCACCGGGACAGGTTGCTTTGTTCAGGGAGAAAGACCGGTTACTGATTTCAGCTGATGCCATCGTAACCGTTAAGCAGGATTCGATGTACAGGGTGCTGGTGCAGAAAAAAGAAGTGTGCGGACCACCGGTTTATCTAACTACCGACTGGAATGCTGCGTATGAATCAGTGCAACGATTAGTGGCATTGAATCCGCAAAAGCTTGTTCCGGGACATGGGTCAGCAATGGAAGGAGAAGCATTGATAGAAGGTTTGCAGCAATTGATAAGGGAATGGGAAGAAGTAGCCGTACCCGATCATGGAAAATGGGTAAGGACAAATAATGAGTAATGAGCAATGAGTAATCAATAATGAGTAACTATAAATCAATTTTATGGCACAAAGAACAAACACAGATACAGGGAAACCATCCGGAGTGGATAAACCAATGGAAGGAACAGGCGTACCAACCGTGATAAACGATGAGAACATGGCAAATGACGAAAGCCTGTCCGAGGATTACACCCGCGATGAAGAAGGAATCAAAGAAGGGGTAAGGATCATGCACCCCAATCGCAACGTGGCTAAAAACGATACGGAAGGACATTAAAGAGTTAATGAAAACGTTGATGGTCCGGCAGCTTACCCGCTGCCGGATTTTTATTTCTGTCAGGTAACTTGCGGAACAATGGCCTTTGTCGGTAATGCAAAAGGGAAGCAATTGAACAACATCCTTACCTTAGTACAAACCTTCACATGAGACAACTGCTTCTTTTTTTGTTGCTGCTCTTTCGCCTGCTGCCAGTTGATGCGCAGGTGCTCATTCGCAACACAACCATTGTTGATGTAGAAAATAAAAAGCTTCTTCCCGCGCAGGATGTGCTTATTGAAAACGGCGTTATTTCGGCGACAGGAAAGGCCCTGAAGGCTTCTTCTCCCCAAATTATTGATGGCAGTGGTAAATACCTGATGCCGGGGTTGGTGGATGCGCATATACACTTTTTCCAGAGTGGCGGCATTTATACAAGGCCCGATGCTATTGACCTGCGCAGGTACAAGCCTTACGAAGAAGAAATCAGGTGGGTGCATGATAATATGGAAAGTTTCCTGCGTCGTTATACGGCTGCAGGTGTGACCAGCGTGATTGATGTGGGTGCCACCATTAATTTTTTAAAGCAACGTGACAGCTTTCGTACAAAAGCGTATGCGCCTTCTGTGTACATGACGGGTCCGCTGCTGACTACCTGGGAGCCGGAAGTCTTTCAAAAGCTGGGCGATGATGAACCTTTCTATTTAATGAAAACGGTTGATGATGCCCGCCGTTATGTGCAACAGCAATTACCTTACAAGCCCGACTTCATCAAGGTCTGGTACATTTTATCGGGAACTAATAAAGACAGTGCTGCCCGCAGTCATTTACCCCTGGTGCAGGCAGTGATTGACGAAGCACATAAAAACAATTTACGTGTAGCCGTACATGCCACCGAACAAATAACGGCAAGGCTTGCTGTAGAAGCAGGCGCCGATTACCTGGTGCATGGCGTGGAAGATGAACCGGTGGACGCGAGCTTTATTCAATTACTGAAAACAAAGAAGACCGTTCTTTCGCCAACGCTTGTTGTGGCAGGCAATTACAATAAAATTTTTGGTCAGAATTACAAACCAACCGCAGAAGATTTTCGCTATGCCCATCCCACGCCGCTCAACTCTTCTTTTGATCTGCAGGCGGTAAAGGACACAGCGTTGACCAATGCGTATAGAGGCTATGTGCAACGCACTGCCGGCAGTGCAAAAAAGGAAGATAGCCTGCGCATGGCCAACCTGAAAAAGCTTGCCGGTGCCGGTGTGCTCATTGCCACCGGAACTGATGCCGGTAATATCGGAACGCAACATGTTTCTTCTTACTACGATGAACTGAAAGCCATGCAGCAAAGCGGTATGGATAGCTGGCAGTTACTGCAGGCTTCCACCATCAACGGTGCAAAAGCCGTGGGCAGAGAAACTGAATTTGGGTCCATCAAAAAAGGAAAAAGAGG
>DASVSM010000538.1:0-7098 GCA_036388115.1 Flavisolibacter sp. | reverse complement strand
CGCAACCATTCGGCTCCATCCACGAATGGCTGTCAATTGCTTATTGACATGCATGTATTTAAATGAGGACGCAACGATCATCGATCCACCAATTCGGATTGAAGCTGCAAGGCATTGGCAAGCGACTCATAGCTTTCGTCATAGGTTAAAACTGGTGTGCTATTTAAAAAGAAAGTGGGTGTTCTATTCACACCGCTTCGAACTCCGCTTTCAAAATCTAGTTCCACCTTGTTCCGCGTTTCTTCCCGATGGAAGTCATCATCAAACAACACCATATTCAATCCTATCTGTTCTGCCAGCGAGAATAATAAAGTGTTGCTAAGCCTGCGTTGGTTTTCAAAGATCAGATCATGCATTTCCCAGAACTTTCCTTGCGCCGCTGCCGCCTCAGCTGCGACGGCAGCGATATAGGCATGCGGGTGACTTTGACGAAGGGGAAAATTGCGAAATACAAAGTGCAGGTTGTCACTTCTTTCATTTAGTAATCGTTTGATCAATGAGTGCGCATGACCACAGTGAGGACATTCAAAGTCACCGTATTCTACTAAGGTCATAACCGCCTGCATGTTCCCAAGATGATGGTCAGCGTCGTTAACCGCCGGTTTCAATTTTGACATTGCTTATTTTTTAATAGATAATTCTTCCAGGGCTTCCAGGATGCCATCTGCACCTGGGTTTATGCCGTCAGGAGACAAATAACTCCATTGAATGGTGCCGGTTTCATCAATCACAAACAGGGCTCTTTGGCTTTGTCCTTCTGTTTCATTATAGGCACCGTACAATTGCGACAGGGCGCCTTTCGGTTCGAAATCGGCTAAGAGCGGAAAGTGAAAATTTCTGCTTTGTGCGAACGCCATGTGGCTCCACTTACTATCTACAGAAATGCCGATCAGTTCCGCATTGTATTTATGAAAAAGCTTAAGGGTCTCATTATAAAGCGACATTTGATCGCCGCAGACAGGGCTCCAGTCTGACGGATAGAAAGCCAGAATTATACGTTTGCCTTTCAGGTCTGCCAATCCCAGTTTCTGATCGGGTGTTGCAAACAGGTTAAATACCGGAGCAAGATCACCTTTTGATAAAATCATGATTTTTCAATTTTTGGTTTTACTTGTAGGTCAATAAATATTGTTTACGTGTTAGCTGTGATTCAAAAGCTGTTACGTTACTGCTCCAGAAGCAAGTAGCTGCCATTCCCATAAGAGGCTTGTTCCTATGTTGCCGCCGTGGTCAATCAGGTCTTGGCCGAAGGATAGTGTCGTTTCTGTTCGTGCCCAATCCCGCTGCAGCTCTCCGGAAAAAACAAGCCAGGTAATCGGCATTGCCCCTGCCTGAATCATTCGTTGAATAGCCATTTCATGCGCCTCTAAACTTACCCCTCCGGAAGCGTCCGTCACTATATAGACTTCGTATCCTTCGCCAGCCGCTTGGATTGCCGCCATCGCCAAGCATATCTCTGTCCATAAAGCCGCAATCACTATTTTCTTTTTTCCTGTTTTTTTCACCCAGTCAATTACACGGTCATCTTCCCACGCATTGATCCAGGTGCGGTCAATTGGATTTTGATCGGGAAAAACTTCCTGTAATTGCTTGAGCAATTTGCCTCCGCGTTCTTCGGTTACGGTAGAGAACAAGGTTGGGACACCAAAGAGCTTTGCTGCTTTCGCCAGCCCAACCACGTTGTTGATGATGGTTTGCGTATCGTGACTTCGCAGGGTGGCAAACTGGAACGGTTGGTGATCAATTAATAGTAAGGCGCAATTATCCGGCGTTAACAAGGCACCATGGCCCGCTTTGCCATTTATCGTTTTTTCCATTGTATTGTATTTAAAAGACTGTTGAATTGACGTGCCGATTGCCGAAAATATCCGGGTCATTTTAAAGGCGTATATCCTTTCATCGATGGCGTTGATTTCATACTGTTTGGATTTTTTGGAAAGTCACACGGGAAAGAAAGTGGATGTGGCCAAGAGAATCTTTGCGTCAGGTCTTACCAACACAATTTGACATAACCATCCGGGTGTTTATTGTTCCTTATTTTTTCGAATACAAAGTTGCATGAACCAACGGTGGCTGATTTTTCTAAACAGTTCAATTTAATTTATCATTCCGTTCAGACTTTTTAATCGTAGGCATGAAAAGAAATTGACTATTACCAAAAAGCTTTAACTTCTTTTATTCATTCGTTCGAAATGAATTGAATGTTCATCCACACACCAATACTAGGCAAATGACCAAATAGGAGGGATGTGCCTAAGGTTGAACCTCAAAATCAAAAAGAATTACTTGCAGAGTTAATCCGGAGAGTGCATAGGGGCTCAATTTTACATAAGGGCTACAAAAGTAAATTTATCAGAATGAAAAGAATCGCCATTAACGGTTTAGGAAGAATTGGCAGAGCTGCTTTGAAGGTTATAATCGATACACCGGATCTTGAGGTAGTGGCAGTAAATGACCTTATGACTTTGGAGAATGCTGCTTACCTGCTTACTTACGACAGCATCTACGGAAAATATAATCTTCCTGTTGCGATACATGAAAATCATCTTCAAGTAGGTGATAAAAAAATTCTTTTCTTGTCAGAAATAAATCCGGTCAACCTTCCATGGAGAGAATGGGAGATTGATGTGGTGATTGAAAGCACAGGCTTATTTACCAACCGGGAGGATGCCGAAAAACATATTGCAGCCGGTGCACGGACCGTGGTTATTTCCGGCCCTTCAAAGAGTACGAATACACCCACGGTGATTCATGGCGTGAATACAGCGGATGGTGATACGTCTATATTTTCCTGCGGCAGTTGTACAACAAATAATATTGGAACAATCATTGAAATTTTAGGCAGAAGACTAGGGATTAAGAAAGCCATCTTAAATACCGTTCACGCCTTTACCGCTTCGCAAACCCTGGTGGATGCGCCGTCAAAAAGGGAGTCTAGAATGGGACGTTCAGCAGCTATCAACCTGGCGCCTGCCTCAACCGGCGCAGCCATTGCTATTACCAAAGCACTGCCGGAATATGAGGGCAGGTTTGATGGCGTGGCCGTAAGAACTCCTGTTGCCATTGGATCCATTTCTGACATCACATTTATTGCAGAAAGAGTCACTACTCCTGAAGAGATCAATAAAATTTTTACGGAGGAAGCCGCCACAGAAAGGTACAAGCAGGTCGTCGCCGTTTCCAACGATCCACTGGTGTCAACAGACATCATCAAAAGTCCCTTTGCTGCTATTATTGATTTGGAGATGACAAGGGTTGTTGATGGAGACCTTGTAAAAGTCATGGCATGGTACGACAATGAATGGGGATTTGCGAATCAAATGATCCGGCAGATCCATACCACTTTCTGATTGTAACAGCCAACAGAAACCTTCATGATAGATTTCTATAACAGTAGATCTTAAATGATTGTACGGCACTATGCCACATCATGAAATTAATTGCGTACAGATCGCTCCGCATATTGAATTTGATGCCATTCAAATAAGAGCCTAAACAACAAGATCATAACAACCAGGTTTCAGCCTGATTAGGAAAGGAACGAATTGCATCTTATGCAATCACATTATTAATTGTCCTGCCTTTTACTTCATAGTGACGAACAAATCACTGATTGATTTGAGCAAAAAGTACACACCCAACTTTCAAAACGGGACCCTGTTTTTCTGCCCACAAACACATCTAATCCGATAGACGCAATGACCATCCACATCCATCATATTGCAGCAATATCCACTAATTGGCAACGGACACTCAGGTTTTATCACCATGTTCTTGGCTTACGGGTACATCATAAAGCATCGCTATTTGATGGCCCTAAAGTTTGTCACTTTTATTTGAATGAGGGAGTAAAAGGTTTTATTACCTTTTATCATTGTCCGGGCTTGGCCGACGGAAGAAACACAAATTCCTCGGATGCAATTAGTTTTTCCGTTCCTATTTCCTCTTTCCATTATTGGGTCAGCAGATTCCAAAAAGAAAAGATCAGTTTCTTCGAGCAACAAGATCCTTTTGATAAAAGGCAGGTATTGTTATTTAAAGACCCTGATGGATTGTCTTTGAAATTGCATTTCTTGGAAACCGAAAATCGAAGTAGGACCATGGACTCTGTTCTACCTTGGCGCTTTGCTGTTCAAGGTATTTCAGGTTTGAAAATTTCCACTAGCGATTTCAAAAACCTGGCAGCATTTTTTACATGTCAACTTGGATTAACAAAAAGAAATATAACCGGGAATTGCAATCGGTTTCACCTGGGGCCAACACTGGAAAATATACTTGATGTATATGACTGCCCTGGGCAAATAGCTGATCCGTCAGGCTGCGGACGACTTCATCATATCGCTTTTGAAGTAACGAACTGGCTATCTTATTCAGCTGCCCAATCATTTCTCTTCGATGCTGCAGGGTGGTCAGTCTTTCGACGGCATCCGGACCAATATTCTTCCCTGTATTTTAAACTTGGGGAAGGGCCATTATTTGAAATTTTAGGAGAAAGACCCCTTTGGGAGGAAGGCAAAAAAAAGATAGTCTCAGGTAATAGGGGAAAGAATAATAAAAAAAAAGCTGAGAAGGAGGTTATGATTGGGCACAGCTTAGCTACTATATTTTCCTGCTATTAAGTTTTTAAATCATAATGGTAAATGAACATCTGATCCTTTCTGAGTATCGCAGAAGAATCATAGCTCTTTGAAAACCGGGTATTATTATTGACCTGGTTATGGTTATAATTTACTGGAATAACATACAGCTCTCCCTGATCACATGAAGGCAGGTTTTAGACAAATTTTCCAGGTCGTGGAAACCTGTGTAACGGGTTCCGTTGATAAACAGGGTTGGCGTTCCAATAACGCCGTTTTTTATGCCATTGTCTAAGTCGCTGCTTACTTTATAAATTAGCGTTTTATAGCCCATGCTATTTCCAAACGGGTTACTTTTTAAATTCAATTCATCTGCAAATCTTGAGAAGGAACTTCGTACCAGATAGATTTGGTTTTGAAAGATTAAATCATGCATGTTCCAAAATTTGCCTTGCAGGGAAGCCGCTTCAGCAGCAAGGGCAGCTTCCAGCGACAACGAATGGAGGGATACCATCGGAAAATGCCGATAGACAAGTCTCACTTGTCTATCAAAACATTGTTGCAGCAACTTTAGTGTCGTATATAATTCCCCGCAAAACAGGCAAAGAAAATCGCCGTACAAAACAATTTCCAGTGGTGCGTCCGGTGCGCCCAGGTAATGGTCATGGTCCCTGTTGAAAGGATGCTTAAGTACTGCATTTGACCTGACAGACGGGGGCTGTTTAAATAACATAAGAAACTTAGTTGAAAACAGGTGACTGAATAATGTAACGTCCTCTCGATATTATCAGGAAGCAGAAGGCCTGTTTTGTCGTACCCCGGATGGGCAATACCCGAACTGCGATTTAAAAAGCCTGGAAAAGTGGGCTATGTTTTCAAATCCGGCGGTATAACAAATGTCCGTTACGGTCATTGTAGTCATCTGCAGTAGTTCCCGTGCCTTCTCCAGTCTTCTTTTGCGTATCCACTGTGAAGGTGGCATGTTATAAGTGGCACGGAAATCTCTTCTGAAACTTGACAAACTTCTGCCGGCTAAAACAGCCAATTGATGCAAGGAAAGGGAGTTCAATAAGTTTTCTTCCACCATGGCAGTGATATTAGACCGGTAATGCTCTCTTATATCAAGTACTTGTTCCATGATGTTACTCTCATGCCTGACCAGGTAAAACAACAGTTCCAGTAATTTAATTTTTATCAAACTGCCTTCTACTTTTTCCGGCTCAGTAAAATAGTGTTGAAGGGAATCAATGTACTTTAGCAATCGCCTGTCAAGTGAGTTTACAGTAACAGGAAAAGCTTCCTCTGTTGGCGCAATTGATAATTCAGCAAGCTTCACAAACTCCTTCACTAAGTCATTTTTCAGGGGCACTAAAATGTATTCTACTTTATCAGTTTCTGTTGAACATGTACTGTAATGAATCAAAATATCCTTTTTAAGAAAAACCATCTGTTCTTTCACTGCTTCATATTCTTCTTTCCCATATCGAACTGTAAGCATTCCGTCTATTACAAACAGCAGTGTATGTTCTTCTAAATACATAGCGCCTTCTTTACTTTCATTACAGATACAGGACTGAATGACGGAGCCTCCGTTTAACTTTAAGACTCTTGTACTCACGTTCGGTGTCTTTAGATTTTTCGATGGATTGTTCGTTATTGTTAGCATGGCCTGGTTTATTATTTTCTCTCAGAATTGAATAAATAAGTGTTACGGTGATTTTAGTTTTGATAAGGCAGTTGAAAGTGCAGCTACAACTCCTACAGCTTGTTAGTGATGTAACGAAACGATGATTTGTGTGATCATTATTTCGGTGATATACCTTACTGATAGTAGAAAAGAGTGCCAATGTCAAAAGGCCTTTTATTGCTTTGCCGAATAGCCCTATGTTGATTGATTATCAGAGCTGTTATGTGCACAGCTCTACAAACAAGCGGTGCATCGGCAGTTCTGTCAACTCCATCCAGTTGGAGTTATCGTCGCTGCATCTCCAAGGAAATGGAGTAAGGCCCGGCTTCTTATCGAATTAAAGCGCAAAAAATATCATAAGAACGGGGCAGCATTCTTGCGTTTAGAAAGCTATCTTTAAATATCCCCTTAACCAAGCGAGTGAAGTAAGAGCCAAGTGAGAGCCATATAAGTCTCTTTGTTAACCTTTATCCGTCTCCATTCCGTTTCCTGACACTGTCTCTACTTTTTGAAATTTTATTATTCTGTTCCATTAATTATATGTTATGCGACATCAATTCATCGTTCGTTTTTTAATAAGCTCCTTGCTTTTTACATTAGTGACATCAGTTGTTTGTGCGCAGAGTCCTCTCGTATTTGATGGGTTAATTGAAAAACTTCGAAAGAGTAAAGCCGACACAGGCAGGGTCACAGTGCTGTTGGAGTTGGGCCGCCATTATGTTTTAAAGCCCGGTGAACTCTCACGTGACCTGGATAGCGCTGTCCTTTTAGCGAGTCAGGCACAAACGCTAAGCCGATCCCTGAAATACAGGAGAGGTGAGGGAAATTCCTATA
>DASVSM010000537.1:0-2949 GCA_036388115.1 Flavisolibacter sp. | reverse complement strand
GCTGAAAAATTATCAAATCTTGATGGGCTTCTGGTAGCACCGGGCTTTGGTAACCGGGGCATTGATGGAAAGATCAGCGCAGTAAAATATGCACGTGAAAGCGGCCTTCCGTTCTTTGGTATTTGTTTGGGTATGCAGATGGCGGTTATTGAGTTTGGCCGGCATGTATTGGGTATCAAAGAGGCACAATCAACAGAGATGAACCCGGCAGCAACAGAACCCGTAGTTGACATGATGGAAGAGCAAAAAAAGATTACGACAAAAGGTGGCACCATGCGCTTGGGCTCCTACCCTTGCGAGACGACAGACGGATCATTAGCACAAAAAATTTACGGAGGCAAATCGGCTACAGAGCGTCATCGTCACCGGTACGAATTCAATAACAAGTATCTCGCCCAATACGAAGAAGCGGGTATGATTGCATCGGGAAGAAATCCCGAGACCGGTTTAGTAGAAATCATGGAGATCAGTTCGCACCCGTTCTTTATCGGTTGCCAGTATCATCCGGAGTTAAAAAGTACGGTAGAAAGTCCGCATCCGCTGTTCGTTCATTTTGTAGGTGCGGCCAAACGCTTTAACGAGCAAAAACAAACAGATAAAAATCCTTTGCTGCAAGGTGAACTGATCTAGCGAGGTTAAGAGTTATACCATTTCAGTTTGGTAACAGGATAGTAAGATATTAGGATATTGCGTTATTAGGTTAGTCTCTTTGGTGCAATATCCTAGTATCCAGCTAACCTTACCAGCAGGCCAGTGAAACGAGGCCCGTAATAAGAGTGAAAAGAATCTTTATAAAAGAAAAACCCTGGCTTGTGGCCAGGGTTTTTAAGTTCGTCAGGCGTACGGAAATATAGTACGTTATTGTTGGACGGTCGCCTGGTGTTTTTCATAAGATCGGATACTTTTTCATAGAATCAGATCTTTTGGTTTTGTTGGATAGATTTTGGATTAACGAGGCTGGCTTTTCAATTGATATTGGTAGAACAAATATGAACCTTTGTTTGATCTTTTTGGACTTTGTTCTGCCTAATTCTCAACTGATACATGTTCTTTTTATGCACTACTAAGTGTTTTCTTTATTCCGCTTTGTGTTTTAAGATCATAGAACTGCATCGGCTTCCGCGACAACAGCCTGCTTTATCACACAAGCGATGATCATTAAGCAGTATCCGGTAGTGTCTCCGTTTTCGATTGTCGGTTGAAGTTGACTATCTAAGGTTCAATGTTTAACGTTGTTTCCGCTACCGTCACACTGTCCGATCCGTAGAAGACTTTAAACTTTGAACTTCAAACCCTTTGTTTTTCTATCCCAAATTGAAACGGAGACACTACTCAGGATTTATTTTCTTTGCCTTCTAAAATTGATCGGTAAATGGAAGAAATCATCGTCCGGAAAATAGACGAAAAAGACAACGTTGCCATTGCGGCTGTCATCCGCAGAACGCTGGAGGAATTTGGGGCCGCTCATCCCGGTACGGTTTACTACGATGAGTCTACAGATGCCCTCTTTCAGTTGTTTAACCAAACCCCCGGCTCCATTTATTTTATTGCAGAAAAGAAGGGTGAAGTTGTTGGCGGCGGCGGCATCTTTCCTTCTCCCGGCCTGCCGGAAGATACCTGCGAACTGGTAAAGATGTACCTGCTGCCCCATGTGAGGGGAATTGGCCTTGGAAAGAAGATCATTCAGCAGTGCATTGCTTTTGCAAAGGAAGAAGGCCATCAACATATTTATATCGAAACAATGCCGGAATTAGGACAGGCCTTGAAAACGTACGAGAAGTTTGGGTTCGAATACTTAAAGGCACCAATGGGCAATACAGGGCACACGGGATGTAGTTTGTGGATGTTGGGGAGGGTGGAGAAGTTGATCCGCTAATCAGTTTATACGTTAATCGGGGAACAACCATTATTTTTTTAGGGCCACTTGTTCGGTAGCTGCCAGGCTTTTGAGCCGCTCGAAAAGGGTGGTGAGGCGCAGGCTTAATACATCGGAGGATTTGCTTTCATTAAACAGTTCATCCACTTCTTTTAAGGAGGCATCTACCTGTTGCGCATTGACGTTTTTGCCCAGTTTTTTGGCGTCCTGAAGAATGGTTTTGATTTGGGTATAGTTGTCGGTATATACTTTCTGGTAATCGTTAAAGAGCTTTTGCAGGTTATTGGCCAGGTCCTTTGCACCTTTAATCCCATCGGAGGGATAATGAATTTCCGTCTGCTGCAAAACGTCTGTTTCCCAGCGTGCTTCTATTTTGCCTCGGTCGAGGTATTGCAGGAACAGGGTTTCGTAGCTTAAACTTTTCAAACTCGTCCGCTGAGTAGTCTTGTAGAGAATAGAGATCATATCCAGCATGTATTCCTTCATATCAAACTGCAGGTCCCGCATACGGGCATTGAGGCGATCAATATTTTGATCGAGCAGGTTGTTGGCAGCGTTGAGTTTCTCGTATTGCACAAAGTATTTGGAAGTGGTGGTAATGAAAGAATCCAGGTCTTCCCGTGTGATCTTTTTCTCCTGCACGGTGAGATTTCCCACCAGACTTAAGAGCGTTGGAAAAACAGGGCTGACGACCGACAGGGATTTGCCAAGGCCTGTTTTTGACTGCGTACTTAGGAGCGATGACACCACGCTTGAAAACTTTTGCGGACTGGTGCTTTTGGCTTTTTCCAAAAGGGGCCGCAGTGCGGTTTGCACTTCGTTCTCCAGGCTAAAGCCCATGTCAGATGAAGTGGGGTTGTTGAGAGAAGTGATCTTGATGCGGTAGGCTTCTTTTTTGAGCAGGCTGTTGAAGGAGTTTAGGGAGTTAATGGCGGCATCGAGAAAATCAATGGTAGAGAAAAATTGTTTTTGGATGGGTGTATAGGTTCGGCTAGATTGGTCCTTTAGGCTCGTGTACACTGAATTTTCTTCTTGCTTAAATGAAGTTTGCGCCATTAAACAAGTAAAGGCAA
>DASVSM010000536.1:0-1761 GCA_036388115.1 Flavisolibacter sp. | reverse complement strand
ATTCCGTCAAGTTTAGGCATTTTAATGTCACATAAAACCACATCGTAAGTAGCTAATTGAAACTTCTTTAGACCTTCCTCGCCATCTGCTGCTTCTTCTATTTTATAACCTTCAAAGCCCAGAATCTCGTTAAGTGTTTTGCGAATCGCTCTTTCATCGTCGATAATTAATATGGTTGCCATTGTATCTTTTTTGGTGTGCTAAGATAGGCGCTTTACTTAATTGCAGGTGAAAGAGATGCTGCCTGTATTTCCCTGAAAAGCACTGATAACTTCAGGATTTTAATAGGATCTGCAGTAGTGGTTTTAGTGTATACCCACCTTAACCAGGCAAGAATGGAACGTAGGAAGGAACAGCAAAAAGCGGCTGCCATGAAAAAGATGCCGTACAAGTGAGTGACACAACCGGAGCTGCCATAAAAAACAATAGTTGGTCCCAAAAATATTAGAATTTTAGTTGAGGCAATTATTGTAGTTATCGGAATAATGTATAGCTTTATTAGTTAACCTGTCAACTCAATTATAAATAACGATTAGTGGTGAAAGTTTTTTTGCTTGCCGTAACTCAATGTTTAATTTTTTCTGCTTTTGGTCAATCTCCTGATCAGGCATTTGCTGCATATGAGCAGACCATTCCCGGTTCAACAATAAAAACAAAATTAGTAGCCATACAAGGAGGAACTTTTGTGATTGGCAGCAATGACAAAGAAAAAGGGAGAAATGTTGATGAAGGTCCTCAACGCAAAATTACTCTATCTCCTTTCTGGATGGGGGCGAACGAAGTTACACGCGACGAATTTGATGTATTCTGGAAAGACGAAGGCGTAAGTCAGAATGAAGATGTAGACGCCGTTACCAGACCAAGTGCGCAATACATTGACTTAAGCTGGGGCATGGGAAAAGAAGGCGGATTTCCGGTTAACAGTATGTCGCAACGTGCGGCAATTATGTTTTGCCGTTGGCTTTCTAAAAAAACGGGCACTTTCTATCGTATACCTACCGAAGCAGAGTGGGAGTATGCCTGCCGGGCGGGAACTACCAGCACTTATTTTTTTGGTGATAACGAAGACCAGCTACAGGAATACGGCTGGTTTAAAAACAACAGCGAAACCAGGTTTCATAAAACCGGATTAAAAAAGCCCAATCCGTGGGGATTGTATGACATGTTGGGAAATGTGATGGAGTGGACATTAAACCATTACGATGCAAAAGCGTACGAAAAGCTGCAGGACGGCGCCTTGAACCCGGTAACAACCAGTGAAGATCAGTATCCCAAAGTGTTGAAAGGTGGCGGATACGAGAGCGATGCGAATCAGTTGCGCAGTGCCGCGCGCCAAACATCAGATCCTGAATGGAACAAAAGAGATCCGCAAATTCCAAGGAGCAAGTGGTGGCTAACCGATGCTCCTTTTGTTGGTTTTCGTATTGTACGCCCCTTACAACAGCCCACTCTGCAGGAAGCAGAAGCATTTTTTAAATTATACCTCGGTAACTAAAAATTAAACATTTAAACCAAATATCATGAGTAACGATTCCTTACCTAATGAATTCAACGGTCGCAGACAATTCGTAAAGCAGAGTTCGCTGTTAGCAGGCGGACTTATCGCGGCACCTTTTTTATCTAAAGCCAACTACTTTTCAGGGGCGGATGATGCGATTAAAATTGTTTTAGTGGGTTGCGGCGGCAGGGGCACAGGTGCTGCTATGCAGGCATTACTATCCAAGCAAAATGTGAAGCTGGTAGCAATGGCCGATGCCTTTA
>DASVSM010000535.1:0-6890 GCA_036388115.1 Flavisolibacter sp. | reverse complement strand
GAAGAACACCATCAATACGATGGTGGATCAGCTGAACTCATTTGCCTCCGAGGTAACAAGGGTGGCACGCGAAGTAGGTACAGAAGGAAAGCTTGGCGGACAGGCAGAAGTACAGGGTGTGGCAGGTACCTGGAAGGATCTGACTGACTCTGTGAATATGATGGCCTCCAACCTTACTAACCAGGTACGTGGAATTGCAAAAGTGGTAACCGCGGTAGCAACTGGTAACCTGAAACAAAAACTTTCGATCGTATCCCGTGGAGAGGTTGCCCAGTTAACAGATACAATTAATGAAATGATTGATACGCTGGCGGTATTTGCCGACCAGGTAACAACAGTAGCCCGCGAGGTGGGTGTGGAAGGCCGACTGGGTGGACAGGCATCGGTGCCGGGAGCCTCTGGTACGTGGAAGGATTTGACGGAGAACGTAAACCAGCTTGCAGAGAATTTAACCACACAGGTACGTGCCATCTCCGAGGTAGCCAGTGCGGTAACCAAGGGTGACCTTACGCGGATGATTCGTGTGGATGCAAAAGGCGAGGTGGAGGAACTGAAAGATACCATCAACCAGATGATCGCTAATCTAAAAGCGACGACCTTGTTGAACCAGGAGCAGGACTGGCTGAAGTCAAACCTTGCCAAGTTCACACAGATGCTGCAGGGTCAGAAAGATTTGAACACAGTAACCCGCCGGATTCTTTCGGAGCTTGCACAGGTGGCCGACGCGCAGTTGGGTATGTTTTACATTCTTGAACAGGATGAATATGAGCAAAACCAAAAGCTCAAACTGTTCTCTGCATACGCATTTAATGAAGAGCAAAATATTCAGAAAGAATTTGCATTGGGGCAAGGACTTGTGGGACAGTGCGCCCTTGAAAAAGAAAGAATTCTCCTTTCAAATGTTCCGGCTAATTATTTGAAGATAGGTTCCGGTTTAGGGGAAAGCCTGCCGGTGAGTGTAGTGGTGTTACCGGTATTGTTTGAGAACCAGATCAAAGCGGTAATTGAACTCGCATCCTTTGGCGAATTCAGTGAAACACACCTCGACTTCTTAAGCCAGTTGACAGAATCAATTGGTATCGTGTTGAACACCATCGAAGCAAATACGCGGACAGAAGAACTCCTGGCGCAGTCACAATCGTTAACGGATGAATTACGGTTCACCAACGAAGAACTGCAGGATAAGGCCCACCTTCTTGCCAAACAAAAACAAGAGGTGGAAGCAAAGAACAACGAGGTGGAAGAAGCCCGTAAATCGCTGGAAGAAAAAGCCGAGCAGTTACAGTTGACCTCGAAGTACAAATCGGAGTTCCTGGCCAACATGTCGCATGAGTTGCGTACACCGCTGAACTCGCTCTTAATCCTGGCCCAGCAACTTTACGAAAACCGCGAGGGCAATCTTTCCGAAAAGCAGGTGCGTTATGCAAAAACGATTCACTCGTGTGGCGATGACCTGATCCAGTTGATCAATGATATCCTCGACTTGTCGAAGATCGAGTCTGGTTATATTTCTACTGATTTTATCAATGTTCGCTTCAACGAGATCACCTCGTTTGTAGAAACAACCTTCAAACACGTTTCGGAAAACAAGAATTTGAAGTTCAACATCGAAATGGACACCATGCTTCCGGACACATTGGAAACTGACGTTCAGCGGTTGAACCAGATCTTAAAGAACCTCTTGTCAAACGCCTTCAAGTTTACGGAGAAAGGCGGTGTGCAATTACGGATATACGAAGCGAAGAAAAACTGGAGGCAGACAAACTCTAACCTGGATAAGGCAAAGAAAGTCGTTGCGTTTGAGATCAAGGATACAGGCATTGGTATTTCAAAAGACAAACAGAATATCATCTTCGAAGCCTTTCAGCAGGCGGAAGGTTCCACTTCCAGGAAATATGGTGGTACCGGTTTGGGTCTTTCCATCAGCCGTGGTCTGGCCGACCTGTTGGGCGGTTCAATTGAGCTGGAAAGCGAAGCAGGAAGCGGCAGTTCCTTCACCTTGTATTTGCCGATTGACTACAATCCAAACATGGTGAAAAAAGAAAAGCAAAGCAGCTTGACCGTCAGCGAATACAAGCTGATCGAAGTTGCCGGCGATGACATCACCATTCAGTCGGTGCCTACGATCAAGGTAGCAGAGGCAAAAGAAATGGATGTGCTGAACGAAATCATCAATGAGGTGGGTGATGATCGTAATAACGTTCTTGCCAGCGATAAAGTAGTGCTGGTGGTAGAAGATGACATCCGTTTCGCCAAGATCATGGTAGAGAAAGCGCATGAAATGAATCTTCGTGCCGTGGTGGCAACATCGTTTGGCGAGGTGTTCGACCTGACAAATAAATACAGTCCCATTGCCGTTACGCTGGATGTAAAGCTTCCGGATGCGAGTGGCTGGCGTATTCTTGATCTGTTTAAAAACGATATCAACTTCCGTCATATTCCGGTGCATCTGATCTCGGGAGAAGAAAACAGGTTATTAGCGATGCAGCGCGGTGCCCGCAGCTTTAACCTGAAGCCATTGAAATCAGAAAGTCTTTCGGTACTGTCTGAAGATATTGTACAGTACCAGCAAGAGCGGCCTAAACGTGTCTTGATTGTAGAAGACAACGAGCTGGATTCATCTCAGATTGCAAAAATCCTGGACAATGGAGAGGACATCATCCAGATGGACTTTGTAAGCAATGGGCAGGATGGACTAGCGAAGCTTGGCGAGGAAGGGTATGATTGTGTGATTGTTGATTATATGCTTCCTGATATTGGCGGAATGGATTTTGTGACGCAGATCCATGAGATGAAGAAGGACCGCATGCTTCCCGTAATGGTCTATTCGGCAAAAGATTTTTCTCCAAAAGAAAAAACCCAACTCAAGCAATATGCCAATAGGATATTACTAAAAGATGTGGCCTCAGTGGACCTGTTGCTGGAAGAGGTTGTGATGCTGCTGCATATCAACCATAAAGAGCTCCGGCCGGAGAAGCAGATGATCATTGAAAATCTCCGTTCAAGAGAAGATGTACTGGCTGGCAAAAATATATTGGTGGTAGATGACGATGTTCGTAACCTGTTTGCACTAACCACCGCATTTGAGCGTTATAACATCAATGCCATCACCGCAGAAAGCGGACAGGAGGCGATTAATATTCTGGGTGAGAACAAAAGTATTGATATGGTGCTCATGGATATCATGATGCCGGAGATGGATGGTTACGAAACAACCCAGAAGATCAGACGGGAACATAAGAACAGTGCATTGCCGATTATTGCTGTTACGGCGAAAGCGATGAAAGGCGACCGTGAGAAATGTATTGAGGCCGGTGCTTCAGATTATATCACGAAACCGGTAAAAATAGATCAGTTGTTGTCGCTGATGCGTGTGTGGTTGTACAAATAAATTGAGATGGATAGCTTGTTTTCAAACGATATACAATTAAGTTCACCCATCAAGATATTGGTGGTGGACGACAGGGAAGACAACCTGTTTTCCATCGAAACAATTCTTGAAAATGAGAACTACCGGATTGTAAAGGCACATTCGGGCAAGGCGGCTTTAAAAATCTTGCTGACCCAGCACGACTTTACGCTTATCCTGATGGATGTGCAGATGCCTGATATGAACGGTTTTGAAACGGCCAATCTCATTTATCAGCGGGAAAAGCTAAAGCATATTCCTATTATCTTCATTACAGCCCACAACCACAACGATGAACATGTGTTTGAAGGCTATAAGATCGGCGCGGTCGATTATATCTACAAACCGATAAATCCCGAATTACTTCGTTTTAAAGTTGGCGTATTTGCCGAAATGTATCAGAAGAATCATCAGCTGATGCTGCACGAAAAGAAGCTGAAGCAGATGAATGCCAACCTGGAAAAGGAAGTTGAGGAACGAAGGATCTCAGAAGAAAAGGTGCGCCTGTTAAACCAGCAATTGTTAGAAAACAACACCAACCTGAAAGCCACAATTGAAGAACTTGACAGGTTTGCATATGTGGCTTCGCATGATCTGCAGGAGCCGCTTCGGAAGATCCTGGTGTTCAGCGACAAATTGCTGAACAGCCAGAAGGGTAAAGCGTCGGAAGACATGCTGCGGTATATGGAGAAGATTGTGAAAGCTTCAGAACGCATGCAAAAGCTGATCAACGATTTGCTGACCTTCTCAAGGCCAATGGATGCCATTGATAACTTAGTGGAAATTGATTTGCACGACCTGTTGACGGACGTTTTATCAGACATGGAGGTAGAGATTGAAAAAAGTGGGGCCCGGATCAAAATAGATGTTTTACCAAGGGTATGGGGCATACCCAGCCAGTTGCGGCAGGTTTTCCAAAACCTGATTAGCAATGCTATCAAGTTCAGAAAGGAAGGATGCTGCCCGGAGGTTTCCATTTACCAGGAGTTTCCGCCAACATCATTGCTTGATGACATCACTATGGGAAGCTACCGAATCGTGGTAGAAGACAACGGTATCGGTTTCGATGATAAATATGCCGATGAAATATTTGTGGTATTCAAGCGTCTGCATAGCTATCACGAATATGAAGGAACAGGGGTCGGCCTCTCTATCTGTAAAAAAATTATTGATCGGCATAATGGCAGGATACTAGCCCAAAGCAAGATCAACCAGGGCGCACGGTTTGTTCTGGAGTTGCCGGTTCTTGCAGTGCCACAAAAAACTTCCAGGAAGAAGCACAACGAATTTTTCTTAGAAGAATAAATTAATCGTTTTTATTTAAATGACTTTTTTGTTTAAATATAGAAACACATTAATAATGAACCGCTATCATAAATACTACAAGTGGTCTCATAAATGGGTTGCTACGCTACATCACCCTAAGTTTGCCAAAGGGTGATGTAGCGTAGGCCTGCGACACACCGGCTTCAACAAGCTCAGCGTGACAAACTTTTTATTTATGAGACCACTTCTAAAATGATTGTTTATTGCTGTTATAAATTTTCAGTTTTTTATAAAATTGAAATCAGTTCATTATAAATCATAATTGTAAACACCAAGAGGAGGTAGATTAAAACAAAGGCAAAAAAATTTTTCTTTGATAAAAAAGTTAAATTAAAGAGACAGTGAGAATCAGGGGAAACTCTGCTATCACTGGTACCGGTTCTCCTCTGTATGTGGTGGATGGCGTGCCGCTCGACGGCAGATCACCAAGGCCAGGTATTGAAGATTTTGGTTTTGGTGGAAGCGAGCCTGCCACTAATCCTTTGAATTTTCTTAATCCCTCTGACATAGCATCTATGGATGTTCTCAAGGATGCTTCGGCAACAGCAATATACGGATCCAGGGCTGCCTTCGGTGTTATCCTGATTACCACTAAAAAAGGAACAACAAGCCAAACCCGGATCGACTTCAACGCATCAGCAGGTATTTCTTCTGTTATGCAAAGGATTGAAGTTCTGAACGCGAGTCAGTGCAGGCAGGCATTGACCTATTATGGAGAACCTGCTTCCTTTGATAAAGGTGGAGAGGTGGATGCATTTGACGAAATTTCACAGCAGGGAGTTACACAGAATTATAATGTTGCTGTCAGCGGCGGAAATGAAAACGCATAATATCGTTTCTCATTAGGTGCATTAGACCAGAAAGGCATCCTTAGGAAAACTGGATTTAAAAAGTATACAGCTTACTTCAATGGACAATTCAGGTTCCTCGAAAATAGGAATCTTGGGCTTGACCTTACTTTACTTCCAAGCCAATTTAGAGATAATATTGCTCCCATTTCAAATGATGCTGGTGTTAAAGGAAGTATGATAGGCCAGGCTTTACAATGGAATCCTATACAGGCATTGATAGTAAGAAGGGCTAATGGAACAGATTCAATTGTCAACGTCGGTGGCGCAGTATTATTAATCCTCTCGGTCTTTCGGAAGCCTTCAATGACCAATCAAGAATCACCACTATTTTAGCAAGTATTTCGCCGTATTATAAGTTTATCCGCAATAACGATCACTTTGGGAGTAAACTTTTCTTTATAATTCAGTATAAACACTAAATATGCTTCAGAAATATATTATTGCGATTGCACTTTTTTCTTTCATGGCGCTTGGCTGTACCAAGCTGGAAGAAAATTTAATGGCAACTTAACCACAGAGCAGGTAGGAAGTGGAGGCGGTGGGGGCAATGCCGCAGCTTTATTAAAAGGAGTTTATGATAACATCTGTCTGCCTTTTGCAAACCATGAGCATGTCTATGCGCTATGGGAAGCTACGACAGACGAAACCTTGGTTCCCACCCGAGGACCTGACTGGGATGATAACGGTACATGGCGTGTTTTGTTTTCTCAAAAATGGACAGCGGATCATAACTCCATCACGGGTCTTTTCAACAGTCTGAATGGTGTTGTTTACAGTGGTACCGAGTTACTGCGGTTTAATCCTTCTGCCCAGCAAGCAGCAGAAGCAAGGTTTCTGCGTGCTATGGCCCAGTTCATGTTATTGGATGGTTGGGATCAGGTTCCATATAGAGAGCCAGGAGGTAATGCATTGGAAGCGACGCAGGTAAGGAAGGGGGCCGCAGCGCTTGATTTTATCATCAGCTAGATCAATGCAGTTATGCCCAATTTGCCAAATGGTCCAAATACAGTAGCTAACAAAGATGCAGCAAGAGTATTGTTGATGAAATGTTACCTGAATAAAGGAACATTTGCCAACAGGGCCGCACCAACTTTTGCACCTGCTGATATGCAGCAGGTCATTACACTGGCTGATCAGGTAATTGCTAATCCTGCCTATGCTTTTAGTGCCAACTATTTTGATAATTTTGCGCCGGCCAACACAACTATCAGTAGGGAAAATATCTGGGTACAACAAAATATTGGAGGCGTAGAATCCGGTGAAATAAGAAAAAGGGTGCATTCAACTATCCACTACAACCAGGC
>DASVSM010000534.1:0-2800 GCA_036388115.1 Flavisolibacter sp. | reverse complement strand
CTTGTCAATGGGCGGCATGGGAACCTATGAAGTTGTAAGACGGATGCCCGGTGTGTTTGCTGCCGCGTTTGCCATTTGCGGTGGCGCTCATCCTGAGACTGCAAAAAGCTTATAGAAAGTGGCCTGGTGGATATTTCATGGCGCCAAGGATGATGTTGTACCGCCGGAAGCTTCAAAAAAAATGGTTGACGCTCTAAACAAGGCAAATGCTGATGTAAAGTTCACGCTTTATCCTGATGCCAATCATAACAGCTGGGATCCTGCTTTTGCCGAAAAAGACCTTTTGCCCTGGTTGTTTTCCCATAAAAAATAAGCAGAAGCGAATGAACCCAGGTAAACATAAAACTCTTTTCTTCTTTTTCCTCCTTCTTTCCTCTCTTAGCTATGCGCAGAAAACCTATTGCAATCCGTTAAACATCGACTACGGTTATACCCCCATTCCCGGCTTTGCACAATGGGGACGACACCGTGCAACAGCCGACCCGGTGGTAGTAAATTATAAGGGCGATTATTATTTATTCAGCACCAACCAACTGGGTTACTGGTGGAGCAATGACCTGCTGAACTGGAACTATGTTTCAAAGAAATTTTTACGCCCATGGAATACGGGAACCTATGATGACCTGTGTGCGCCGGGTGTTGGCATCATTGGCGATACGATGATCGTTTTTGGTTCTACCTACACAAGAAACTTTTCCATCTGGATGAGCACAAACCCAAAGGCGGCCGAGTGGAAACCATTGGTTGATTCATTTGACATTGGTGGCTGGGACCCGTCATTTTTTACCGATGATGACGGCAGGTTATACATGTACAACGGCAGCAGTAACCGTTACCCGATGTACGGCATTGAACTGAGTCGCAAAACCTTTCAACCCATTGGTACGCGGCAGGAAATATACACGCTGGAGCACTGGCGTTACGGCTGGCAGCGTTTTGGTGAATACATGGACAATACCTTTCTTGATCCTTTTATTGAAGGATCGCACATGACGAAATATAATGGCAAATACTACCTGCAATACGGCGCACCCGGAACAGAGTTCAGTGGTTATGCCGACGGGTTATTAATTGGTGAAGGGCCATTAGGTCCTTTCACTCCTGCCTCCGATCCATTGAGCATGAAGTTGGGCGGTTATGTAAGAGGCGCCGGTCATGGTGCCACCTTTCAGGACAATGATAAGAACTGGTGGCATATCGCCACTACAGTTGTTTCGGTTAAGAATACATTTGAGCGGCGGGTTGCCATGTGGCCGAGCGGGTTTGATAAAGACGGAACGATGTGGTGCAATACAGCCTTTGGCGATTATCCGCATTACCTCCCGGCCCCCCACCCCTCAAGGGGGGATTGTCCAAGACACAGCCCTTGCTTAAGCAGGGTGCAAAAAATGAAGTAGCCTCTCCGCAAAGCGGGGAGCGTAGCGCCGACTCCTTCCTCCATGGGGGGAAGGCCGGGATGGGGGCATTTACCGGCTGGATGCTATTGAATTATAACAAGCCTGTACAGGTATCATCAACCCTTGGCGGCTTTCTCCCTAACAATGCAGTGGATGAATTAACCAAGACCTATTGGAGTGCCCGTACTGCAAACCCGGGTGAATACATTCAAACGGATGTAGGAAACGTATCAACCGTGAAGGCAATTCAGATTAATTATGCCGACCAGGATGTTGATAGCAACCGTTTGGGTAAATACAACAACCAATACCATCAATACAAATTGTATTCATCCATTGATGGTAAAAAATGGACCTTGCTGGTTGATAAAAGCAAGAATAAAAAAGATGTACCACACGATTATATAGAGTTGGAAACACCTGTGGAGGCGCGGTACATCAGGTTAGAAAACATTCACATGCCTACAGGCAAATTCGCCATCAGTGGGTTACGTGTATTTGGAAACGGCGGCGGTGCAAAGCCTGATACGGTGCAGGGCTTTATTGTTTTGCGAACGGAGAAGGACAAACGCAGTGCCTTCATCAAATGGCGGCCCGAAGACAAAGCCTTTGCCTACAATATTTATTATGGAACGCATCCTGAAAAGTTATATACCTGTATCATGCTTCATTCCAACAACGAATACTGGATGAAGGCAATGGACAGCCAGGTTCCTTATTATTTTCAGATAGAAGCCATTAATGAAAACGGCGTTTCTGCCAAAACAAAAATCATTGAAGTAAAATGAAAAGAACAGCCATCATCACCTCTATTTTAGTACTCTTTCTGTTTCAAAGTATTTGCAGCGGGGCACAGGAGCAGGCGCCTTATTGGAACGAAATACAGTTATTTAAAAAAAGCGACAGCCTTCAACAACCAAAGAAGAATACCATCCTGTTTGTTGGCAGTTCTTCTTTTCGTTTATGGAAAGATATACAGCAGGCTTTTCCAACTCACACCATCATCAACCGTGGCTTTGGCGGCTCTTCGTTCCCGGATGTGATCCGCTATGCAGATGACATCATCTTTCCCTATCAGCCCAAGCAAATAGTAATCTATTGCGGCGAAAATGACTTTGCGTCATCCGATACGGTCACAAGTGGCCTGGTTGTACAACGATTTGAAAAGCTGTTTACCCTCATCCGGGAGAAATTACCAAACGTTGCGGTAGCGTATGTTTCTATGAAACCAAGTCCTTCACGCTGGCAGTTGAAAGAAAAGATGCAGGACGCAAACAAGCAGATCAAAACATTTTTGAAAAAGAAAAAGAAGACAGCCTTCATTGATGTATGGAAACCCATGCTAAACGAGGACGGCAAGCCAAAAGACGAATCGTTTGTCGGCGACAAGTTGCACATGAAGG
>DASVSM010000533.1:0-3768 GCA_036388115.1 Flavisolibacter sp. | reverse complement strand
AAAGGCTAAAACCGTTCACTAGCCAGAGCAAACCTGTGCCGGCTTGCCGCCGGCCAGGTTTCTTTTCCCTTCTAAATCTTCTGCGTAAATGAATTGAATTCTACCCGGTACAAAACCAATTTTTACATGTTACCCAGGCAGTGGGAAAAACATGGTTCTATTAAATGTAGTATTCAATGAAGCGAAGCCTTACCAATTGTTTGTGTTGTTCTATTCTGTCCATTGCTGCAACAATCACTGCTGAAGCACAGTTCATACCACGTTATGCAGTTGGCATTAATGCAGGAAGCTTTATTTACAATGGTGATTTATCGCCGTGGAAAACAGGCTCCTGGAAAACACCCGGCTTTGCCTGGGGGTTGAACGGACTTAAATATTTTACATCGACTTTATCCGCACGGCTTGACATTAGCTTTGGAAAGCTCCGCGGCGATGAAGCAGAATATGGGTCGCCGGAGTTTCGCCGGTACAGAGCATTTGCCTTCAATAGCAGCGTAACAGAAATTGTTTTGGGTGCAGAGTGGAGCCCCGCCGGACGAGACCGGAAACTATCTCCTTATCTCTTTGGAGGGATCGGTTACAGCGGCATGAAAATAACAAGAGACTACAGCCGGTTTAATGAAAGCTATTTCGTAGGTGAACCTTCGCTCAAAGAAACGCTGGCGCAGGACGCAGCCAGTTCGTTACCCAGGGGAGTGGCTATTTTTCCAGTTGGACTTGGTCTGAACTATGTGCTGAACAGGAAGCTTTCACTAACAGGCGAAGCCGCACATCGGTTTACCCGGAGCGACTATGTTGATGGTTTCAGCTATGCGGGTAACCCTGACCAGAAAGACAGCTACACGAAATACTCAGTTGGCATTCGTTATTCTATTGGCAACAAAGACCCGTACGCCTGTCCGCCAATGCGGTATTAATCAAAGGAGAAAGCAAGTTGTGGCTGCTCCACAAAGGCGTCAAAATTGTTTGCCTGTAGCTTGCTTAAAGCGGCGATGGTATAAACATGCGATTCTTGTTTTCGCGATGTAACGATCATCTTTACACTACCGGCATTTGGCGTAAATAACTCCTCCACCAGCTTTGGGCAATTATTGTTGTAAGAAAGATGCGACAGGAATAAATGTGAGAGGGAAGGAGAACGGTGTTTCTGAAAAAGATCCAGCGCCTGTTTATTGGAGATATGCCCGTACCCGTTTCGGATGCGGTTCTTCAAAATAAAAGGGTAGCGTCCTTTTTCCAGCATCTGCTCATCATAATTGGATTCTAAAAATACCGCATGGCATTGACTGAAATGATGAATTACGTTTTCGCAGGCCTTGCCAATATCTGTTATTACACCTACCACAATCTTATTGGAAGTAACTGTAAAACTGTAAGGATCGGAGGCATCGTGCAGTTTGGAAAAAGGCTGGATACACAAATCTCCAATGACGACTTCCTCGTTAGCGGTAAAATGATTGATCAACCCTTTTTCAAACCATAGACGGCTTCCTTTTAAAGTGGCGGCGCTGATGAAAATGGGAAGCTTGTGTTTTTTTGCAAGTACCGGCAAGCCTGAAATATGGTCGGTGTGTTCATGGGAAACAAAAACAGCCTTTACTTTTTGCAGCGAAAGCCCGGCCCGTTTCATACGCAGTTCTATTTCCTTGCACGAAACGCCGGCATCCACCAGTATGGCCTCATTTTCATTTCCAACATAATAACAGTTTCCATTGCTCCCGGACGCAATGGAACAAACTTCTACCGGCATACAGCAAAGAAATTTCATTTTGGCCAGAACAAAAAAAGACCCGAAGAATTTTCGGGTCTTTTTATCGTTTTTACACCACGTTATAGCAAAACTGAACTATTCTGGTGGCTTTGCAGAGTTTGCTGATTGTCTCCATCAAGACAGAAGTCAACCAGGTCTTGGTTCAGGCGACTACGCTCTGTAATGAACAGTCCATGTGGAGCCCCTTCATAAACTTTATAAACAGCATTCGGGATCATTTTCGCCGTGCGATGGCTGCTTGCCTCAATTGGCACTGTTTTGTCCGCATCACCATGAATAATGAGCGTTGGCACGTTAACCGCTTCCACATCGGCCCTGAAATCGGTATTGGCAAATGACATAGCACATTGTTGCGTAGCTCTTGGTAAGGCCACTTCGGCCAGGCCGCGGAAGTATTGTAGGTAAGGGGTACTTACCGGGTTGTTCAGTAATCCAACGCCAAAGAATTTTTTTCCAAAGTCCTCGAGGAAGTTGATCCTGTCGGCTTTCATCTGTTCCATCATTTCAGCAAACACAGATTGCGGAACACCATCCGGATTATCGTTGGTTTGTGCCAGGTAAGGAACCACAGAGCTAATCAAAACAAGTTTTGAAACACGTTTGCTGCTTCCGTAACGACTGAGATAACGAACGGCCTCGCCGCCACCCATCGAAAAACCTACTAACACGGCGTCACGCAGATCGAGTTGTTCAATGATTGCATTCAGGTCATCCGTCAGCGAATCATAGTCATAACCATCCCATGGTTTAGAACTTTTTCCAAATCCGCGGCGGTCGTATTTAATTACCCTTAAGCCTGCATTTACCAGGTCATCTATCTGGTATTCCCACATGTCTTTGCTGGAAGGCCAGCCATGTATCAATATTACGGGGCGGCCCTGGCCGTAATCTTTGTATGATAATTCGATCTCTTCACCTGTTGCAGCATCTTTTGTAGTAATGTATTTCATCGCTATTGTTTTAGATGAAACTCAACAACCAAAATTATTCCTGTGCCGAAACATAGGTTCTGTTCAGGGGTGGACAGAATCACAATGAATTATTTAAACAGCGCCGCCCATGAGTACCATACATTGAGTAAAAACAAACACAGCTTTCTAAGGCATTCGCAGTGAAGTGATTTTGAAATTCATGATTTGCGCAATTGCACCGGCTCTCGCTTTTGCCTCTTCTGCTTTTTCACCGGCATAAAGTTCATCGATGGTTTCCCGAAACAGGGCAAGCCACCGACTGAAATGTGTTTCGTTAATGGGCAGCGATAAATGTTTTTGCATCGGGTTGCCCTGGAAACCTTTTTCAGCAAAAAGAATGGCATTCCAGAAATCATATAACAGCTGCAAATGTGCCGGCCATGCTTCGGCTGGTATTCGGGAATTGAACACCGGTGATAAAAGTTCATCTTTTCTCACTTTGCTATAAAACCAGTCAACAAATGCTTCAATATCTTTCCTGCCTGTTATATCACCTTTCATTTTTCTCTTTTTAATTTTCTCTGCAAATTTCAGCGTTCTCATTCCGCTACATAATGATTGTTGTCATTTAAAACAACGTACAGTTAACAGCAATGAGCGTAAATGTTTTATATAAACGAACTTCTGTCGGTGATATTTCAAATATGGGTATCCAGGTACCTGTGTTGAAGTTCCGTTTGTTATCATCAATTTTCTTTTGTTCGGGGTCATGCGTATGACCAAAAAGGAAGGGTGTCAATGGACGGTTTTATTTCTATGATGTTCTTTGCGTATACCGAAAGAGAAGGAGCCTTCCGTCCCGCCATTGCCATGATCCTTCCGAGTATGTAGGAGAGGAAAAAAGCCAGAGTTTTTTGGCCCACCTAAAGCTTGTGCCACCTGTCCTGTTGGTGCTGCGTTGTTGCCAGTTGAATTGATAGCCTGTCAAATTGCATAGGTCGTTATCGCAATGGGTAAAACGATAATATAAAGAATTAGGAGGGAACCCGGATGCAGGTGACTATGCTTATAAATGTAATCTCATTT
>DASVSM010000532.1:0-3161 GCA_036388115.1 Flavisolibacter sp. | reverse complement strand
TACATTCATAGGCCGCAATATTTGCATAAGCATAATTGCGGGAAGCAACGACCGGGGAGAAATTATTGTATAGTACCACATCGTTCAGCTTTTTTACCGTTTTGCAGTAAAGCAGCGGATCGGAGGTGTACCTGGCATAGTCACCTGTATTTTGTTTACAGGAAACCAGCCATGCTGCACAGCACAGCACGAATAAAATATGCTTCATAAAAAATCAGGTGTTTAACGTTCAAATGCATTAATGGAAAGCTTCCGTTATGCATTGACCTGGGGTGGACGCTCCTGCCGCAAAGAGAAATCAGCAGCGGAGATTTTTATCTGGGAAGGGAAATAATCGCTTTTAAGAATGACAGAAGCAGGTGTTCCGTCATCAGTGGTCTGCTGAAAGAAATCCGGCAACGAAAGTTTTATGACCGTTGCTTTTTTCGAGGGCTCTGAAGTGCTGCCACCGGCAGTACTCTTTGTCAGCTCGTTGGTTACAGCCTGCAGCTTTGTTTTATCGTGGTTTGGCAGGCAAAGCAGTTCCAGGGTATCGTTGTAAACCCTGCGCTTTACGTACTCATAATCAATGCCATCAATGTTGATGGAACCGTAGGATCTTTCAAACTCCGGCGAACTACTATAATACGGAAGGTTCAGTATTGTTTTTATAGAGATCAGTTCGTTATCGTTGTAGGCCTTCTGATCGATTTTTGTTTCAATGATGGCTGTATTGTCTTTTTGCAGGTATGCTATAAGAAGACGGTAACCATAGAGGTTCAACATTACGATGAGGAGAAGAAATATGGCAGTCAGCCTTTTCAAGCAATCAATTTATAATGGAAAAGATATGAAAATTATTTAATCAAATAAGTCTTTTTATCCGGCCCGGCGCCGGTTATCGTCAGGCTTTTCCACTGCTTCGGCAAAACGGATTTTGTTTGTATCAATCCCTTCGGTGTGATCTCCAGTCCGCCAAAACCCATCAGCACTGCCTGCAGAATCCCCCGGCACCTGTAGCAAAATAAGGATTATTTCCGTCCTTTGTTTCTGCAATCACCCGGAACGGCGGATTGAGGTTGGGTATGTACGCATCTTTAAACCAATAGTAGGCTCTTTCTTCATTGCCTAACCTTGCATGCAGCAATGTAAATACGGCCTGGGTCATTGCCGGTGTGCCTTCGTTGGGCACGCGGGTTTCATAATATTCCAGGTACTTTTTTATCTGTGCCGGGTCAGAAACTTCTTTCAATGAGTAAGCCAGCAGGTTCACATCGGCCTGTTTAATGCCTTCGCCTTTGTAAGTGGCGTGTTCTTTTGTAATACCGTTTTCCATTTTTAAGACCGGGATGTTGGCGGCTACATGCACCCAGTCAGCGTTTGGCGTGATACCAAGGATCGTGGCTGCCAGCGTTGCATATTGAAGATTGGCCTTCGCCGCGGCGTTGGTGAAGGCATTGTTGTCAACATTCTCTGCCCACTCGTCTGCTGCAACAACGTTTTTAATGTCGTATTTGCCGGCACCATTTCGTTCTACGCTGCTCGCCTAGAAATCTGCGGTGGCTGACAGTATGGGCCAGTCTTTTTCTCGCAGCCATTCTTCGTTCTGTGTAACAGCATAATAGTTCCAGGCGGCAATAGCTACATCGGCTGTGATGTGGTGTTCAAACGACCCGCTGAGGGCCCACACAGGCGTTTCTTCTGCGCCACTGTCTGCACTCTCCCACGGGAACATGGCGCCTTTGAAGCCTTTTGAAAAAGCATTCCGTTTAGCTGCGTCCAATCGTTGATGGCGGTATTCGATCATGCTCTTTGCCAGCTCCGGTTTCATCACCAGTAAGGCGGGGTACATCCACAATTCAGAATCCCAGAACACATGGCCATTGTAACCAAGCCCGCTTAGTCCCATTGGCGATGGAGAGGAAGCCTTTCCTTCTCTGACAAACGAATAAAGGTGATACATCATGCTGCGAACATCCTGCTGCGCCTGTGCGTCGCCTTCAATCTGAATGTCGCTTTTCCAGATTTCATTCCATCCTTTTTGATGGAACTGCAACAGCCTGTCACGGCCTTCCAGCTTTGCATAAATGGTTAATCGTTCGGCCTCATTCAACGGGTCGTCATGGTGGGCAGATGTGATGGAAAAAGCGGCAATGGAGAAACGATAGATCTGTCCTCGCTTCAGCCCTTTTAAAAACTTCATCAGGTGCATATTGTTGTCCCACATTTCAAGAATAACTCTTGGTTCGTGACCATTTTCTTCACTGAATAAAAAACTGTTGGAAGCACACATCAATAGTTTGCCTGTAGGTGATCTGGCTGTTGATGTCAGCAAGCTGATAACCACATGCGGCCGGTCAATTTCATTGTAATAGTTCTCTACATCCCGCAACGCATCCATCGCTTCCATTACGCTTGCCCCAGTGATCTTGATGTCCTTTTTTGCGTTTATGGTCACGTCCATCAAAACGGTAAAGGGCAACTGTCGCAGCGAGTAGTACATGTAGGAAACAGAAGCCTTGCCATTATAGTCAAGTGTTGTTGTAAAAGCAGCACCCCGCATGTCCAGACTTTGCTTCATGTTTAAAACGTTGTTGGCTGCCATACGTTTTCCATCAATCTCGAGGTACATGTTGAGCAGGTTAAAGCTGCGCAGAAAATTGCTTACTCTTCCCCTGCCATAAAAATCATAAGCACCTGCCAATACCACGTCTTTTACTTTGAATGGTTCGGGAGAAGATATAATACCAATCATGCCATTGGCAACGGTAACGCCGTAATAGTTGGAGGGATCGATTTTAGTTGCTTCTATTTTCCAGGGATCTTGTGCAAACGAAGGGATAGAAAGAAAAGAAACAAATAGTACCAGCAATCAGCTCATAACAGCTTTATTTAAGGTATGAATGAATTTAATACTACTTACCTATATATTGGCAGAACAATTATAACAATGCGGCTTATGAGAAAATGGCTTTTGCTCTTCCTGGTCTTTTTTGCCATAGCGGTTGCCTGCCTTTATTTTATCATCCCCCAATAAAATAATTGTGTCAGAAGAAGCTGGCGTTGCTGTTAATGCAAAAGCATTTACCAGAACAATTTTGGAGGAAGAAAAATGGCAGCAGTAGTGGCCCGGTAAAGTATTGATAAAAGATAGCAACCAGGCTGGTAAGTATAATTATAAT
>DASVSM010000531.1:0-4392 GCA_036388115.1 Flavisolibacter sp. | reverse complement strand
CCGCCAGAGGATTTGTAAACTACATTCCTTCCAAACCTGTAATTTCTTTTGATACCACAACTGCACCGGCCGACGAGTTCTCGCTTGAAATAAAAAAACTACTTAGAGTTTCCAATGCACAAAACCTCGGAATACAGTTGGCAAGTGCGTTTAGTCCAGGAAATACAACTCCACAAGGAGAAGTTTACCGGAAGCGGTTTATGCAAGAGATTTCAACAGGTACTGGCAGAGCCTATTTTGAAAACTTTGTTATCAGAATGTACCGGCAATATTTCACGATAGAAGAAGTGAAACAAGTAACGGCTTTCTATGAAAGCGATGCCGGAAGGAAAATTTTACGGATTCTCCCAACACTTCTTGCTGATATACAACAACAAGTCAAACCAATTGCCGAATATTTTGCCAGCAAAGTTTTATATGATCTTTACGAAGAAGAAAAAAAATAGCTTATGTCAAATAACCTTTTAGCCGGAAAAAAAGGAATCATTTTCGGCGCACTGGATGAAAAATCAATTGCCTGGAAAACAGCCCTTGCCTGTTATGCACAAGGTGCTCAAATTGTACTCACAAATGCACCCGTTGCCCTGCGCATGGGCGAGATCAACAAACTGGCGGAGGCAATACAAGCCCCGGTGGTTGGTGCCGATGTCACCAACATGGACGACCTGAAAAAACTCTTTGAAGAAGCACAGGCCCATTTCGGTGGTAAAGTAGATTTTGTTCTTCATTCCATCGGCATGAGCCTTAATGTTCGCAAAGGCAAGCATTATACGGAGATGGATTATGAATGGAATAAGAAGACCTTGGATATTTCTGCCATGAGCCTGCACCGTGTGTTGCGCACAGCATGGGATATGGATGCATTAAGTGAATGGGGGAGTGTAGTAGCGCTGACATATATCGCGGCGCAACGTGTCTTCCCGGATTACAACGAAATGGCTGATGCCAAAGCGTTACTCGAAAGTGTGGCCCGCAGTTTTGGTTACCATTATGGTGCAAAGAAAAAAGTAAGGATCAATACCATCTCTCAATCGCCAACGCGAACAACAGCAGGTAGCGGCGTAAAAGGATTTGATGCGTTTATTGATTACGCTGAAAAGATGAGCCCATTAGGAAATGCAACGGCAGACGACTGTGCTAATTATTGCGTAACCCTCTTTTCTGATCTTACCCGCTATGTTACCATGCAAAATCTTTTCCATGATGGCGGCTTCAGCCTTACCGGTGTTAGTGAGGCCGTTGTGGCTTCAATGAAGGAGCCGTTGGAAAGTGCAAACGTCACTGCCTAACCAAGCAAGAGTATTATAAATAAAAAAGCATCCGTTGCAACGGATGCTTTTTTATTTGGTTTTCCTTTTAGAGATAATTAGGCGTCATTTCTTATCAGCCTGTCACGGCAAGCGGTGTGAGCGGAGATAAGAAATGACAATATATTGAGGAGTGTTTCAATCTGACATCTAAATTAACGCACTACAGCGAAATTTGTTTTGACACCATCATCTTGCGCAAGTTAATTAATCCATAACGCATGCGGCCAAGGGCAGTATTGATGCTGCAGTTAGTGATCTCTGCAATTTCTTTAAAGCTCATATCAGCATAATGGCGAAGGATAATTACTTCACGCTGGTCTTCCGGTAATTGGTCCAGCATGTCCTTTACACGGTTGTGACTTTGCTTCTTAATCAATTTATCCTCGGCGCTGTCTTCTGTAAAATTCAGCACTTCAAAGATGTCCTGATCATCGCTGTTCTTGATAGTAGGAGTTCTTTTAACTTTTCTGAAATAGTCCACGCAAAGGTTGTGTGCAATGCGCATGGCCCAGGGTAAAAATTTACCTTCTTCCGTGTAGCGGCCGCTTTTGATGGTATCAATAATTCGGATAAAAACGTCCTGGAAGATATCTTCGGCAAGATACTTGTCCTTAACCAAGAAGAAGATAGACGTGTACAATTTGTCTTTGTGGCGCAATACAAGGGCTTCGAATGCGTTTACATTACCAGCACTAAATGAGTTAATTAACTCATGGTCGGACAGTTTGGATAATAGATTCATAAACTCCTACGTTTAAGGGTTTAGGGACTTTTGGATACAATAAAGCGTTGAATAAATAACTAGAGTAGAAGTTTAAGCGATAGGCGTGTTGTGTTTAGACGGTTTCAAGGATTTTGGATTTGTTGACCTAAAAATAGTCCTCTTTTCTAATTCTCCAAATATTTTGTTGTCGGCCCCTGCCATATTTCCGTCAAAAAAACGTTAACGTTAAAACTCTCTTGCTAAACTTCTTAGTACCTTCGACTTTCACATGAAAGAGCAAGCAGTTAAGAAAAGAAAGAAGCAGAAGGAAGAAGCTATTGCCCAGGCAGACGATTCCATTTTTATTAAGGGTGCAAGGGTTCACAACCTGAAGAACATCGACGTTCATTTTCCCCGAAATAAATTTATTGTGGTTACCGGCGTATCAGGTTCCGGTAAGTCATCATTAACCATTGATACTCTTTTTGCCGAAGGTCAACGCCGCTATGCAGAAAGCTTAAGTGCTTACGTGCGGCAATTCCTGGCCCGCATGGACAAGCCCGATGTCGATTATATCAAAGGCCTTGCGCCAGCCATCGCCATTGAGCAGAAAGTCATTACGCGTACTCCCCGCAGCACGGTAGGCAGCATGACAGAGATCTATGACTACCTGCGGTTGCTTTTTGCAAGGGTAGGCAAAACCATTTCACCTGTTTCCGGAAGAGTTGTTAAGAAAGACGATGTAAAAGATGTGCTTGAAGCCATCAAAGTTTTAAAAGAAGGCAGCAAGGTTTTTATCCTGTCCGCATTTAAAACTCACCGCAACCGTGAGGAAAGAGAGGAACTAAATATCCTTATGCAAAAAGGATTTTCACGCATTTATGTTTCTCCTTTTTCTGTTACGCAAAAAGAAAATAATGTAAAGAAAGGAACAACCTACGCCATAGAAGATGTGCTGGCATCATCAGAAGATTTTACCGCAGCTTTTCAATACCCCGAAAATGTTTTTGTTCTTATTGACCGTATCGTAGCCAAAGAGTTTGACGAAGATGATGAACACCGGTTGTCTGATTCCATCGGGACGGCTTTTTATGAAGGCGAAGGCGATGTATATATCGAAGTAGACGGGGAGAAGTTCTTACACTTCAACAATCGTTTTGAACTGGATGGAATCACCTTTGAAGAGCCGTCACCCAATTTATTTTCCTTTAATAATCCATTTGGCGCCTGCCCTGTTTGCGAAGGTTTTTCGATGGTGTTGGGCATTGACGAAGACCTGGTTATTCCTGACAAGCGTTTGAGTGTTTATGAAAGCGGTGTGGCGCCCTGGAAAGGGGAAAAGTTAGGAAGATGGAGAGAGAATTTTGTGAAAGCGGCAAAGCGTTTTGATTTTCCCGTGCACAAACCCATTGCTGATCTTACCAAAGAGCAATACCGCACCCTTTGGGAAGGCAATCAATATGTAGAAGGCATCAATGATTTTTTTAAAGAAGTTGAGCAGAACCTGTACAAGGTCCAATACCGTGTTATTCTGAGCCGTTATCGTGGCAGAACAAAATGTCCTGAATGCGGTGGCTATCGCTTGCGCAAGGAGGCCCTTTATGTGAAAGTTCATGGGGCACAAATTGGTGAATTAAGTGAAATGCCCATCAGGGACCTGAAAACCTGGTTTACCAATGTTGAAAAAGAATTTACACCGTTTGAAAAAGAAGTCGCTAAGCGTATCCTCATTGAAATCAATCTCCGCATTGATACAATGCTCAATGTTGGTCTTGGTTATCTTACCTTGAACCGCTTAGCTAATACCTTAAGCGGCGGCGAAAGCCAGCGTATTCAATTGACCAGAAGTCTTGGCAGTAACCTGACAAACTCACTCTATATTTTAGACGAGCCCTCCATTGGTTTGCATCCCAGGGATACGTTCAATCTCATTAGAGTATTGAAAGAATTACGGGATTTAGGAAACACAGTTGTAGTTGTTGAACACGATGAAATGATGATGCGGGAGTCAGACCATATTATCGATATGGGTCCCTTGGCTTCTCACCTGGGTGGAGAAGTAATTGCTCATGGCAACTATGAGGAGATCATCAGCAATGAAAAAAGCTTAACCGGTAAATACCTAAAGGGCGAACTCTCCATTGATGCACCCAAAAAGGTTCGCAAATGGAATTCTTCTATCATTATTGAAGACGCACGGCAGCATAATTTAAAAGGCATCACCGTTGAATTTCCGCTGAATGTTTTATGCGTGGTAAGTGGTGTAAGTGGCAGTGGCAAGACAACTTTAATCAAACATATTCTTTATCCTGCCCTCAAAAAATTGCAGGGTGAACCAACCGACAAAGTTGGTTTTCACAAGGCTATCAAGGGAGATAC
>DASVSM010000530.1:0-3886 GCA_036388115.1 Flavisolibacter sp. | reverse complement strand
CCGAAATTTAGATTGGTTATTGTTTACAACCCCGATGAAACGAAATATTATACCGGGTGCCGCACAATCGTGATTCCAAATTTTATTTTTGAGCTACCCCTGATATTCAGCGCACAAAAGAAAAAAACAATCCTGACCGTTGGCTGGCTGATCCACCGCAAAGGAGTTGACCTGATTCCTGCTATTGCAGCAAAGTTCCTGCTTAAGTATGCTGGCTGGAACTGGACGATTATTGGCGAGGGAGAACTAAAACAGGAGCTTCTGTTACAGATTCATGAATTAGGACTTCAGGGAAGAGTTATTATACAAGAGCCAATAAAACCTTTAGTGGCGGCAGATTACCAGGGAATTTCCCTGTTTGTCATGACATCAAGAATAGAGCCCTTCGGTTTGGTACTGATTGAAGCCATGAGCAACAAAGTGTCCTGTATCGCTTTTGATTGTGAAAGCGGACCACGGCATATTATCACCCATAAAGAAGACGGATGGCTAATACCCCCGGAGGATATTGATGCCATGGCAGAAGCGATTGAAACGCTTGTGGCAGATGAATCGCAAAGGGCCATCATGGCTGAAAAAGCGTTAGAAAATGTTAGGCGATTTACCGCGGAAAATGTCTATGAACAGTGGAAAAAAGTTATTTACGCTGACTAATGTGTTCTGTTGAAAGAGTGGTATGAAAGCAATAAAGTATTATGATTGCCCGTCGGGTTAGTTATAACGCTACTAATCCAGTTTCAATACCGCGAGAAACGCTTCCTGCGGCACTTCTACATTACCGATCTGGCGCATCCGTTTCTTCCCTTCTTTTTGCTTTTCTAACAGTTTACGTTTACGACTGATATCACCGCCATAACATTTGGCCGTTACGTCTTTTCGCATAGCAGAAATATTTTCACGGGCAACAACTTTTGCTCCGATGGCTGCCTGGATCGCAATCTGAAATTGCTGGCGCGGAAGTAATTCTTTTAGCTTTTCGCAAAGCTTTCGTCCAAAGTCCTGTGCACGACTGCGGTGGATCAGCGCACTTAAGGCATCCACTTTCTCATTGTTCAAAAGAATATCCATTCTTACAATGTCAGCGTCGCGATAACCAATAGGGTTATAATCAAAAGAAGCATAACCCCTGGTTTGTGATTTCAGTTTATCGTAAAAGTCAAAAACAATTTCTGTCAAAGGCATCTCAAAAGCCAACTCAACGCGGGATGGCGTGAGGTAACTCTGGTTAATGAGAATACCACGTTTGCCAAGGCACAGGGTCATGATGTTTCCGATATAATCCGGCTTGGTGATGATCTGCGCTTTTATGAATGGTTCTTCAATCCTGTCTGTTTTTACCGGGTCGGGAAACTCGGTTGGATTGTTGACGATGACCTTCTCTCCTTTTGTTGTGTAAGCAATAAAGCTTACGTTCGGTACCGTTGTGATTACCGTTTGATTAAACTCTCTTTCCAAACGTTCCTGGATGATCTCCATGTGCAGCAGTCCAAGGAAGCCGCATCGGAAACCAAAGCCCAGGGCCTGTGATGTTTCCAGTTCAAATGTCAGCGATGCATCATTCAACTGCAGTCTATCCATGCAGTCACGCAGCTCTTCAAATTCGTCCGTGTTTACCGGAAAGATGCCGGCAAATACCATTGGCTTCACTTCCTGGAAGCCCTTGATCATTTCCTGTGTTGGGTTCACAGCGTCAGTTATCGTGTCACCAACTTTTACTTCTTTGGCGTTTTTGATACCTGTGATGATGTACCCTACATCGCCGGTCTTTACTTCTGCTGAAGGTTGTAATCCAAGCTTTAATATACCCACTTCATCTGCTTCATATACCTGGTCGGTAGAAACAAATTTTACCTTTTGCCCTTTTTTGATCGAACCATTAAGAATACGGTAATAAACAATAATACCCCTGAAGCTGTTAAAAACAGAATCGAAGATCAATGCCTGCAACGGCGCTTCCGGTTCTCCTTTCGGAGCCGGAATTCTTTCTACAATTGCTTCCAGAACTTCCTGGATACCAATCCCGGCACGTCCGCTGGCTAGAAGAATTTCTTCCCTTTTGCATCCGATAAGGTCAACGATCTGGTCTTTTACCTCTTCGATCATGGCACCATCCATGTCAATCTTGTTGATGACAGGGATGATCTCAAGATCGTTTTCGATGGCAAGATATAAATTGGAAATTGTTTGTGCCTGTATGCCTTGCGTAGCATCCACCAGTAAAAGTGCGCCTTCGCAGGCGGCCAGTGCACGGCTTACTTCGTAGCTGAAGTCAACGTGGCCCGGCGTATCAATCAGGTTGAGGATATAGTTCTCACCAGCCTGCTGGTAGTTGATCTGAATAGCGTGGCTTTTGATGGTAATGCCTTTTTCCCTTTCAAGGTCCATGTCATCTAAAACCTGGTCCATCATTTCCCTGTCCGAAATGGTGTTGGTGGTTTGCAAAAGACGGTCGGCAAGGGTACTTTTACCGTGATCAATATGTGCAATGATGCAAAAATTCCGGATATTCTTCATGCTGCGAAATAACTCGTTTAAAGTGGTCAAAGATAGGCGACAGAGGCCGGATTTCGGGTAGGTAAAACGTATGTTAACATTCTGGCTAAGAGAAAGAGTACCAGCGGAGAAGGCCGAATTTAAATACCTAGTACAGTGCGTTGTTTTTTGGTCATTTTTTGCGCAATCAGGTTATAGCTCTGTCTTAAAAACTGCTCCCACTCCTGTTTGGAAAGTCCTGCTTCAATAGAGACCATCACCCATTTGGCCCTTGCCAGGTAGGGCGCCGGTACAAACCCTACTCTGTTCGTAAGATCATCAAAGGCTTCATCCGGAACCTTAAAGGAACATTTGAACGGTTCTTCAAAGGAGGTGGCACAAAACATTTTTTCTCCTACGGAAAAAACAAGGTCCTGGCCCCATTTAATAGATTCCGTAGCGCCCGGGAAAGCAAGGCAAATATGGCGAAGTGCGTCTACGTTCATGGTATTAAAATAAAATCCTCCGCACAGGGCGGAGGATAGAAAATATATTCTGAATTAGGCCTGCGGCTTTGGCTCTTTTGGCTTCTTTCCTGTTTTTGGAGTAAAGATGGCCAGCATTCGCTTTCCTTCCAGTTTCGGCATGCTTTCTAACTGTCCTACTTCTTTCAGGCGGTCAGCAAACTTCAAGAGCAGCAATTCTCCCCTGTCCTTAAACTGAATAGCACGGCCTTTAAACTGAACGTATGCTTTTACTTTGTTGCCTTCCTTCAGAAAGCTCTCGGCATGTTTTGATTTGAAATCAAAATCATGGTCATCCGTATTTGGCGTAAAGCGAATTTCCTTCATCTCGGTCGTCTTCGCCTTCGCCTTCATTTCCTTTTCTTTCTTCTTCTTATCGTAAAGGAACTTGTTATAATCGATGATCTTGCAAACGGGTGGATCGGCCTGTGGTGAAATTTCTACCAGGTCGAGTTGCTGATCCTGCGCCATTTTTTGCGCTTCCTGAGTTGGATAAACACCAACTGTTACGTTATCTCCCACCATCAGTACCTGTGGTACCCTGATGTGATGATTGATTCTGTGTTCCGCTTCTTTACGGGGAGCGAACCTTCCCCTGTTAAATCCACCGGGCTTAAATCCGCCCCTGTTTGGTAATGCCATTTACGTTTTTTCGTTTAATAATTATGATACCGGCGACACCACTTTTTTCATCGTCCGTTGCGTCGCACTCTTGTACGTTCTGTAATACTATTCAGCTTTTCGCTCTTTCACTTCGGTCACCACGTCCAGCAAAAACTCTTCCACAAATTTTGTCCCTGCATCTCCTTTTCCCTGCCTGCGAATCGATACTTTCCCTTCGCTTGCCTCTTTTTCACCTACCACCAACATGTAAGGAACCCTCATCAATT
>DASVSM010000529.1:0-4769 GCA_036388115.1 Flavisolibacter sp. | reverse complement strand
GAATACAACAGACCATGAAGTATTAATGAACTTCACCGGTGTATTTAAGTTCTTATTACCTGATAAGAAGCATGTACCTGGTCACCAGCATAACAAGGATGCAAAGGACCTGAATGAGTTGGTAAAAGGAATCAGGGAACAGTTGCATTAAAAGCCACGCTTCTTTCGTAATTCAATCAGCCATTTACCAAAGACAGTCCTATTGCGTATGTGCCACTTCGTGTCCCTCATACCATTACCACGAAGTTTATAGTCGAAATCGCAATTTCGGTTCTTCTTCCAGTTAAGAACGTTCACCATAGCTTGTGTGTCTGATGTAACAATAAACAGCCATCTCTGTATCATCTGTTGTCGCCGGGTACTTGCGGCGCCACTGCTCTCTCCATACATTGGCCAGTAAGCCTGTTGCCGGTATAGTCAGCAAGGATCCGATGCGGCCAAAAGGCATACGTGCAAAGTCTACCAGCTTTACAATTGTGCTTTTTCCATCCTCCCGCTTCACCAGGTACAACCGGTTAAAGTCTTCTGTTTTAATGCTCCCTTTGGGCGGTGCAAAATGAATAACGGTAAAGCCAAAGCACTGCAGCTTGTTGTTTACGTCTTCCAGGTTCAAAAGTTTAGTTTCCATCGTTTGAGTTTTTGTTTGATACATGGTCCCTGATCTTCTTATCGATCCGGTCAGCGGCACGGTTAGCCTGGCGCTGGCCCAGGGTGCTGAGCAGAAGAATGGCAATGGAAAATCCGGAAAGAAAACCTCCGAGGTAGTTGCGCAGGAAGATACCGGCGGCAAAAAGCACCAGAAGGCAGCAATAAATAATAATGTTCAATCGGGACATGCTTGATAAATTGTGGTTGATTTTTTTTGAAAAAAGAGTCCGTAAACCCTGTTTTTTGTTTTGGAACATGGAACAGCCGGTACAAGATGGAACATGCCGGTACAAGATGGAACAGGATTGGAGTTCCAGTGTTCCTTAAATCATTGATAAATAAGTAATTAATATTTTGTTCCAAATGTTCCATGGTTTTTTGCGAAAATTGGTCTGAGCGACAAGAAATTATTTTTTTGAAAAAAATAAAAGGTCAACTGACCTTTCGGAGCTTCCGGACCGGCAGGCGTACCTGCTCGTTCCATCGCCAAACCAGGCAACGGATGTTGGTATCGCGGTCGAAACGCTTGCGGGTTTTATCCAAAAAGTCCGGCTTCTCCGCCAGGAATTTTTTCATCTGCTTGGCAGAAAGCAACCATTCCCTGGGCAGTTTCTTACGCATCACATAGTTTACGAAGGCATCATGCGCCGTCAGGAACGACAGGTAAAACTTTCCATCCAGGATAATAAAGTCGCTTCCTTCTTTAAGCATGCCGTCGTGGATCAGGAGGCTGATGGTTTCCCACCAACCTTTTTCAATGTTTTCCCGGAAGAGGGAGTCTGATAGATTTTTCATGATTAACCGTTGCTTATTTTTCCAAATGGTAAACCTTCTTGTAAGTCATTTATATCCTTCACATATACACCCATCTCTTTTTGCTTAGCCTCCAGCTTATTAATTTGATCAAGCCCATTCCATCCATGCTCTTTCTTTACCCGGATCAGATCCAGCTGGTACAACTCCTGCAGTCTTACATATTTAAACACCAGGCACCAGTTATTGCTGTCATCTTCAAACCGCTTCTTTTTATAGTCAACATAGATGCTCTTGTCAAGGCGCAGGTAATAATCGAGGGTAGACTTTCCGAGAACGTTCGCATCGCCGCGCTGCCTGAGCTCCTTCATGTAGTGCGGGTAAATCTGCATCAGGCGTAAGTAGATGTAACCATCTTTCAATGCAAAGTCTTTGTCCTCTGAAATCAATCCCTGGATAAAGAGGGACTGCACTACATCCCAGAACTTGGCGATATCGTTGTTGCCGGCAAGTATGCCATGTTGCTGCAGCATGTTATCGATCAGGAAAGATTTAGCTTCAACATACGTGAAGGGGAATTTCACCTTGTCTTTAAAAAGCTGAAAGAATGTAAGCAGCATGGAGATGTTCACGATCATACGATCATCTACCTCGCTGTTGGTCACGTCTTCTTTATACGTCTGCCGGAAAATGCGATCGTATTCGGTTTTAAAATTCTTTTCAAAAAAATCGCGGTGCTGCACCAGGCCTGCAGTAATGTAGCTCAGGCCACTGTGTTCAATGTCCTTTAACCGGCCAAAGTTTTTGCGTTGTTCATCGGTAAACTTTCCATCTTCAAACGTTAGTAAAATAACCCTCATAAATAACGCTGGCTCAACTGTTGGCATGTCCTGACCGCTAAGCAGGCAACCGCTGTTAATGGGTGTACTTTCGGTTGCAAAATCGTTACTCATCTTACCGCGTTCGTAACCCTTACCATCATAGATGTTCTTAAACGATTCAATGAATTTGAGAGGTAGGTTGTTCTTGTATTCATCCAACCATACCAGGGCGTTGCAAAGCTGCGCAAACTTGCGCATAAAGCCTACAACAGTACTGGCGCCGCCAAGCATGATCTGGTCCTGTCGTTCACCAAACAAACACATTAAGCTTTCGGCATACTGGCCCTTACCGGCACCGGGCGGACCAAATAAATTAAGGATGGGAAAGCGCTGTACCTGCTTCATCACAATATCGCGGAACAAGGATCCGATGTAAAACAGGATGCCGGCAATTGATTTCTTTCCGTAAGTCTTATAGAAGAGTTCTGACCATTGGGCAAAACCAAATTCGTCAACCGGTTTCGTGTAGATGAATTTTCGTTCGCTGACAAACATATCATCCTTCTCAGCATAGACTTTCGATTGTGCCGGTAGAAAATAATTTTTGTCCTGGTGGCAGATGATCCCGTATTCATCCACCGGAACAAACTCTGCTTTCTGCTCGTCAGTGGCCAGCGGCATAATGCCGTTGGCAAAGGCGTAAAACTTTCCTCTTTTATACCAGCCGAGTGTTTGAATGTACACAGTGCTCACTTCATCTTTCTGGAGGTATTCCTGCAGGCGGGAAAGGTCGGAGTCAGTCCCTTTAAAAATAAAGTCACCGCGCCTGGCCAACACCCTTTTAAAGGATCCTAACGAAACAAAATCATCTGTGTTCAGGTTGATGAATGTTTCAATACCCCACACGTTGCGCACTGCAATTAACCGGTAAGCCAGTTCATTGCCGGTGTTCACATGGTACAAGATGCGCATAGTAAAATTGCTTACAACAAAATCGCCTCCCTTGGCGCCACCGCGGGTATAGTAAACACCTTCATGTTCATAGATGCCATACTTCAGAGCATCGTGCAGGTTGCCTTTAAAACCGTTTGGCAGGCCGGCATCCTGGGCATCATTGAATTGGGCTTCGATCTTCTTCTTTATAATCTCGGCCTGCTTTTTTGCTTCGCGTTTTTGAAGAAGCTCTTTCACTCCTTTTTTTACCAGTGAGTTTTTGATCTTGCCTTCCTTCTGTACGTTTTCGATATAGTAACTGCGCTTGGCTTCGTTATCAATGCAACAGATCATTTCTACAATCTGTTGCATGGCCAGCGCCTGGCTGTCTGCGTCATCGGCTGCTTTCCATAACAGGAGGGCTTTCCATAGCACTGCGTCTTCGTGCAATCGTTCAAATTCTTCTTTCGGATTTAATGGGGTATAGGACATTTGTTGGTTGGTTTATTCTGTCAGCAATCGTTTATTCACAGCACTCTCCTTGAGGCGTTTTGCCTTCTGTAATGAGCAAACTGGTTTCTCAATTTTCATACTCCAAAAATTTGTTTTGCTTTTTGAAAGGCCTCTTGCAGCTCTGAGAATTTGTCTGAACTGCCACCAGGGATATCCGGATGGTATTGCTTTGCCAGGGATTTATAAGCACCTTCTACCACTGCCCAGCTAGCGGGTTTTGCAGAAAGGTGAAGTACCTGCCATACTTTATCTCCGGCATCGGTTTGATAGGGTAGTTCTTTAAGTCCGGAGAAGGCGCCCTTCATAATGTTTGAGCACCCCCATCTTTCCAGGCCGCGCAATGCATTGATGGTAAGTGTGAGTGCCCGCATGTTGTCACCCCAGTTATCCCACATATCGCAGCACAGCACCTTTTGCTCGCCTTCAATTGTGAAGTAAACTGCAACACCTTTTGGTATTTTATTTAAATTATCTGCTGAGTAGGTAAGGCCATCTTTTCGCTTGTCATTATTCCTGGTAATGACAAAGCTCTCTGGCTTCAGTCGGTTTAATTCCGTTAGCAGTTCCTTCCTGGCGGCTGCTAAGGTCCATTGATTGAAGTTGTAGTTTGGTTCCGGATTTTCTGTGACCGGGTAGCCTAAAGGCCATCTTAAAGGAAATTCTTCCATGTACGAAGTGGTTTATGCCACTCGTATCAACTTAACCAGGGAGAGGAGATTGGTGAAGGTGTTCGATAGGAAGCCGTTGGCCTCCACCTGACGGGACAACTCCAAATTTTTAAAGGGTTGTCCCGTTTTTTTTCCTCTTAAACCCTTGTCAGTGGCGGATATCAAGAGAACCGCTTGGTTAATTTTTTGAGTTCGACTTTTGTTTTCAGAAATTGTGAGCTTTTCTGGAAAAATCGAACTCACGATATCCCTTTTGGTCTGTACCGTGCTTCTTTGATAAAAGCTGGGCAGCTTTTCGAGCAAGTGAATTCCTGATTTAGTAAGCCGTTGAAACTCTGTTTGGGCTGGGCTGGAAGGTGTGAGTTCTGCTTGCAGTTTTAGGAGTTCCCCGTTGTACCTTTCCTTGGCTTTTGTGTAGGAATTCGCATCAATT
>DASVSM010000528.1:0-3252 GCA_036388115.1 Flavisolibacter sp. | reverse complement strand
TGGGTTTACGCCGATGCACATTCATACATCAAACACCTTTTCCCGCTCGTTCAGAAATTCATTCTCCACTAGTTCAGGCCCCGGCGCCATCGCCTCAAATTCTTTGAGCTTGTCGTGAAAACCGTGACTGCTCTTGATAATCGCTACTCTTGCGCTGCGCACAAATTCAATCAACCCGTATGGTTCTAAAACTTTCAAAAGCCTTTCCGTTTCTTCCCGTTGCCCCGTGGTTTCGAAAACGGTATAGTCTTTCCGTATCACCACTGCCCTTGCACCAAATTCACGCAGCAGGCGCTCCACCTTTACTTTCTCAGCAATTTCATCTGTTGGCACTTTGTAGAGCGCTAATTCCTGCCACACAATCTCATCTTCACTGTTATAATAGACCTTCAGCACTTCTACTTGTTTTTCTATCTGACGCGAAAGCTTGCGCACTACATCTTCGGTTTCAGTAATCACCACGGTGAAGCGATAGATACCTTCAATCTCAGACGGAGATGAATTGAGGCTTTCAATACTGATCTTTCTTCGTGAGAAAATGATGGCAATGCGGTTAAGCAAACCCACCTGGTTTTCCGTATAAATTGTTATCGTGAATTCCTCTTTTGTCATAATCGGCTATTTAAGGCGTATGTCACTCACGCTGGTTCCGGCTTCCACCATCGGGAAAACATTATTTTCTTTTCCTACCATTACTTCAAGCAAGAAAGACCCATTGTGATCCAGCATTTGTTTTAAAGCGTCTTTCAATTCTTCACGCTTCGATATGCTTTTCCCTTCTATGCGATAGCCTTTTGCCACCTGCACAAAATCAGGACTTTCAATATCTACGAATGAGTAGCGTTTGCCATGAAACAGCTCCTGCCACTGACGCACCATGCCCAGGAACTGGTTGTTCAGGATGAGAATTTTCACATTCACACCCGTTTGCATGATCGTTCCTAATTCCTGAAGCGTCATCTGGAAACCACCGTCGCCTATCACCGCTACGACTGTTCTGTCCTGTGCACCAAACTTGGCCCCGATGGCAGCGGGGAGGGCAAAGCCCATTGTTCCCAACCCGCCGGAGGTGACATTGCTTTTGCTTTGGTTAAATTTTGCATAACGGCAGGCTACCATCTGGTGCTGACCAACATCCGTTACAATAACTGCTTCACCATTCGTCAGTTCATTCAGCACATTAATTACTTCGCCCATTGTCATTTGTTCCGACGACGGGTTCAGTTCTTTATAAATGCAGGCATCAATTTCCTGCTGTTCCAGCAGCTTGAATTTTTGCAGCCATTGCGGGTAACACTTTTGTTCTAACAATGATGTCAGTAACGGCAGTGTTTCTTTGCAGTCGCCCCAAACGGGAACAGTTGCTTTTACGTTCTTATCAATCTCGGCCGGGTCTATATCAAGATGGATAACTTTGGCCTGCTTTGCATATTTATCCAGTCGACCTGTTACACGATCATCGAAACGCATGCCTACCGCAATCAATACATCGCATTCATTGGTCAATACATTAGGCGCATAGTTACCATGCATGCCCAGCATACCAACATTTAGGGGATGGTCTGTTGACAACGCACTCAGACCCATGATGGTCCAGGCGGCGGGTATGCCTGCTTTTTCAATAAAAGCTTTGAATTCTTTTTCGGCTTTGCCAAGAATGACACCCTGCCCGAAAACGACAAAGGGTTTTTCTGCGGCGTTGATGATGTCTGCGGCCTGCTGGATGTATTCTTTGCGAACAATTGGTTTGGGGCGATAGCTGCGAATGAATTCACACTTCTCGTATCCGCTATAGTCGAATTTTTGCAGTTGCGCGTTCTTGGTGATATCAATTAACACAGGGCCTGGCCTGCCGCTCCCGGCAATAAAAAATGCTTTGGCCAGAACAGCAGGAATTTCTGCTGCATCCGTCACCTGGTAGTTCCATTTTGTAATAGGTGTTGTGATATTGATGATATCTGTTTCCTGGAAGGCATCCGTGCCTAACAAATGGGCAAATACTTGTCCGGTGATGCACACAAGCGGTGTACTATCGATCAGTGCATCAGCCAAACCTGTGACAAGGTTTGTTGCACCCGGTCCGCTGGTGGCAAATACAACACCGGTCTTTCCAGATGTTCTTGCATAGCCTTGTGCCGCATGAATGCCTCCTTGTTCGTGACGCACCAAAATATGCTGAAACACTTCCTGGTAATCGTACAAGGCGTCATAGATCGGCATGATGGCCCCGCCGGGATAACCAAAAATGGTTTCCACGCCTTCTTCAACGAAAGCTTTCATCACTGCTTCCGAACCACTGAGACTCTCAGTCTTCGTCAGTAACGCATCCGTGTGCGGCTGTTTTAACGTGTCTTGCATATTTGAAAAGGATTCCTTTTTGTGCCTTTAAGGCGGGTTGCGTCCACTGAGCCTTTCTGTTACTTAATTCTTCGTCTGAAACCTGTACCGTGATCGTATTGTTTGTTGCGTCTAATTCAATAATGTCATCGTCTTTTACAAGAGCGATTGTTCCTCCATCGTAAGCTTCAGGTGTAATGTGACCGACAACAAATCCATGGGTGCCGCCGCTGAATCTTCCATCGGTGATTAGTGCGACAGATTTACCCAAACCGGCACCGATAATGGCCGATGTGGGCTTCAGCATCTCCGGCATACCCGGACCGCCTTTTGGTCCAACGTATCGTATGACAACCACATCCCCCGCTTTTACTTTACCGGAACGAATACCGGCAATCAGTTCGAACTCCCCATCAAACACCCGTGCTGGTCCCACGAAACGTTCGCCTTCTTTTCCACTAATCTTTGCCACACTTCCGCCTTCGGCCAGATTGCCGTAAAGGATTTGCAGATGGCCGGTTGCCTTGATCGGGTTTGATACCGGGCGAATGATTTGCTGTTCATTGAAATCCAGTGAAGAAACAACAGCTAAGTTTTCTGCAACTGTCTTTCCTGTTACGGTTAAACAGTCACCGTGCAGCAAACCTTCCTGCAGTAAATATTTCATCACTGCCGGTACACCGCCGTACTGGTGCAGGTCCTGCATCAAATATTTCCCGCTTGGTTTGAAATCAGCCAGTACAGGAACTTTGTCGCTGATGGCTTGAAAATCATCCTGCGTTAGTTCAACATCCACACTTTTTGCCATTGCTATTAAATGCAGAACAGCGTTGGTAGAACCGCCCAAAGCCATGATCACCACAATCGCATTTTCAAATGCCTTGCGGGTCATAATATCCGATGGCTTGATATCTT
>DASVSM010000527.1:0-2662 GCA_036388115.1 Flavisolibacter sp. | reverse complement strand
CATTCTGGTACTGTCAGCTACGCTTCCTAAAATTGTTTCTCATTTGCAGGATAAAAGGATTGATTGGCTGGGCGCATTCTTTCTAACCACTACACTGGTACCACTGCTGTTATCGTTTGTATGGGGCGGAAGTGTGTACGAGTGGACGTCGTGGCAGATCATTTCATCGCTGGCAGTAGCCATTATTTCACTGGTAATTTTCATTTATACCGAAAAGAAAGTCCGCAACCCTGTTCTGTCGCTTGATCTGTTTCAGAACAAAGTTTTTCTGGTGTCGGTTTGTGCTTTGTTTCTGACTGCTATGGCGATGTTTGGCGCTATCATGTACGTGCCCATATTTTCGCAGGGAGTAATTGGCGGGTCGGCCACGCAGGCAGGTCTGGTGCTTACCCCAATGATGTTGTCGCTGGTTACTGCATCAGCCATCAGTGGGCAGATCATTTCTCGCACGGGAAAATATAAATGGCTTGCTGTGATCGGCACTGCCATCACGGTTTTTTCACTCTTCTTTTTTTCAGGCATCGGTACTCAGACAAATAACATTGAATTGATGGCGAGAATGGTGATACTGGGGCTTGGACTGGGTTCCACAATGCCCATATTTACTCTTGCCATACAAAGCGCTTTCAGTAAAGAAAGGCTGGGAGAGGTGACAGCCGGCTCGCAACTTTTTAGAAGTGTTGGCGGCACTGTTGGAACAGCCATTTTAGGCGGCATCATGAACTATAAATTAACCCAGCAGGCCGCGGCTGTACAACAGGAACCGTTTGTTGCACAAATGCAACAATATGGCATAGGGCAGGAGGGAAATCATTTTGATCCGACGATGATCCAGTCTGTGCTAAACCCGGAGAACCAGCAACATTTCAGGGATATGTTCGCTTCCATTCCAAACAATGTACGGCCAACCGTGATCGACAATTTCAACCATTTTCTTGCGTCTTCCAAAGTTGTTTACAGCCATGCCATTGACAGCGTATTTTTTACGGCCGGCTGGCTGATGGTGGCGGCCCTGATCATCGTTTTCTTTTTGCCGGAGGTTGAACTGCGCAAAACAGATAAGCCTGCCTTTGAAGAAGCCGGGATTATGCTTGAAGATGAGTTAGGCAATGCCGATGATTCAGGGAGACGACAGGCAGCATCGTTTGCACCAAATGATGGCAGGAAAAAATAGGTAGCTGCAACCTGTCTAAATCGGATATAGAAATGATGAGCAACAACGAAGGATCATAGATGCAGCACATCATCCATTGAGAAGACGCCTTTTTTATCAGCAATGTATTCTGCTGCTAAAACGGCACCCAGCGCAAAGCCTTTACGGTTGTGCGCCGTGTGAATGATCTCGATGTCATCGACTTCCGACGTATATTTTACATAGTGCGTGCCGGGGGCCGGATCAATACGTTCACTGATGATGGAAAGTTCTTCTGCCGCCGTTGCTACATCATTCACCCAGGATTTTTTTCTGCCAAGATTCGCCATTACCTGTTCAGCCAGTGTAACAGCCGTTCCGCTGGGCGCATCTTTTTTCTGTGTATGATGAATCTCTTTGAGGCTAACATCATAACCGGGTTGAGAAGCCATTAATTTCGCCAGCAGTTTATTTACCTGGAAAAAGATATTAACGCCAACGCTGAAATTGCTGGCATGAAGAAAAGACCCACCCCTTTGCAAACAAGAAGCTTTAGCGTCTTCCAACTGTTTATTCCAGCCGGTGGAACCGCTAACAACAGGCACGCCGGATTCAAGACACTGTTTTACATTTTCAAAAGCACTGTCAGGTCCCGTGAACTCAATCGCCACATCTGCTTTTGAAATGTTTTCTGCAGTGAAGTCTTCCGTATTATCGATGTTGATTTTTAAAACAACCTGGTGACCGCGTTGAAGCGCAAGTTCTTCAATCATTTGGCCCATCTTACCATAACCAATTAATGCGATCTTCATGTAAACGCGAATTTTAGACCACGAATTACACGAATTTTTGGATAGAATTGCCAACTCTTTTGAGGAAAGAAATATTTATTTGAAGGAGCGTTTGTTTTTGACGCCGAGTACCAAACTAACACCGGTTGTTCCTGCCATCTGGCTGGGGCCGAGTTTAAAACGCAAACTGAGATCGGGACTTACGTCAAAAGCTTTCAGGTGAGCATCTACGGTTGCATCGACAACGTTCAACCCCCAGAAAACTAAAAAAAACAGAACGGAGTAATCTACGTTCCGGCGAAATTCATCGCGATACACTTTCAGAGAATTAAGGTCAAACTGTATGAATCTTGGGTCGGCTTGTTTGTATTTCGTAGAGTCCCGGTAAGGGCCAGGGTAGGTAGTGCCCGGCGTTTGAGGAGGCAGACCAGCTTCGTATTGGGCAGTATAAGCAAGGCGTAGTGCTTTGTAATTTTTGATATTCCAGATAAAGATGCCGGCGGTGGTCCCCAGCGCACCATAAACGATGGGGATCTTCCAGTACTTTTTGTTGTACGCCTGTCCCCAGCCTGGCAGGACCAAAGAACGAAGCGTTGCCTTTTTCGGAACGAATGCTTTACGTGCCGAATCAGCCTTTCCTCCGTCTCTTAATGGCGTAGCTTTATTCACTAGCGAATCACCTGGTGTTAATCGTGTTAATGAATCGGTCTGGGAATAGGAGGCCAGCGACAAAAACAAA
>DASVSM010000526.1:0-8111 GCA_036388115.1 Flavisolibacter sp. | reverse complement strand
TTGTATAGCCGGCCCGGATTTTTTACTGCATGATACTGGTCCTGTGGCTCCTGGGCCTTACCGTTAAACAGCATTACATTATGTGCTTCGCTGCGAACAAAATAGTTGCTGTACTCCGGCAGGCCATAACTTACGTCGCCGCCATCAATCAATAAATTCCTGCCCTTGTGGTATAAAACAAACGACCCGGCATCGGCATGTGCATGGTTCCAGGTGTAGCCGCTTTTTACAGCAAGCAGAGTGGCGTTGTTCTGCCAGGAAGAGCGCAGCATCGCCCAACCCATATCGGGATACAAAGAAGCTGTTGGAAGGTCAGGAGTTTTTGGTGCACTGTTTTTTTCGGGATGGTACATCAGGCCAAGCGGTGTGGTAATGCTCATGTCTTCCTTTACCTGCTTTTTCTTTGTGTGGTTCAAATACCAGTGATAGTTGTCTTTTGAAAAGCCTAATGCCATCATCAGCTTAACAGGACGGTCGCCGTTGGCGAATGGATTGGAATCGCCAAAGTTCAACGACATGATAGGTCCATCAGTGGGATAGCTTGTCTGCATGAACCAGTCCATTGTTTTTTCCAGCAAAGCATCATAAGGCATTTTGATGGGAGCGTAAGTATTTGTCCATGCGAGGCGGAATAACAAATACTCCGACAAACCAAAATTGGCATAGCTCACGCTTTCGTAAAAGCCGCCGTTGCGGTCAAAATTCGAAGGTTTGTTTTCCAGCACACTGCCCGAAAAAGAGAACCATTCCCTGCTGCCTTCCATTATGTCTGCCGCCCAATTTTTTGCTTCGGGAATTTCAGTCATCACAGCCAGCGAAGCAATGCCTGCTTCAAACACAACAGCGCTCCACCAGTTATGTCCCATGGAGTTCAAAGCATGCAACCGCTTATCGTTCGAAACCCAGTCGTTAAGAGAAGGTTCAATACCTAACTTCACGATAGATTCTGAAAGTTTCTTTCGTTCTTCTTTCGTGAGATAATCATAGATAGCATCGAAAACAACAGCCGACGTAAAATTTCCTCTTGCTGTGGCAAGGCCGGAATTCCATCTCGGCGTGCGGTCGTCCATGCCATCCCATGCGGGCTTGCTGAGCAACTGCAGCAGCCCTTTCTTTGCTGCCTCTGCATATTTTTTATCACCGGTCATGCGATAGACAAAGGACAGTTCTTCAATGTTGCCTGGCCTTCCGCCGTCAATGGCTTTATCCGCATTTGCTTTCATTTCTTCCCACACACGGTTCATCAAGGTATCTGTCTTTATCCGCTCTTTTGTTTGCTGCACCTTTTGTGGCGTGTAGAACAAATAAGGATGCCCTTTTTGTGCCAGCAAAGAGGAGTTTGCCAGTAACAGCGATAAGAGAACTATTAGCTTATTTTTCAGGTTTCGAAACATTCGATAGAAAAATTCATTTTTAAACTTTGTTGCCTGTTAATTCGCTTCTTCGCTTCGCACCACTTTCTTTTCTTTTTCTTCTTCAATGCTCACTTTTACTTTGCCTTCTTTGCTGTCAAGCCCGGTTATGCGTATGCGTTGCACTCTTCCGTCTGTTAGTTCCACTACCAGTTCGTCCGCACGGGTTGCAGTTACTTTTTTAACCAGACTTTTGTTTTCATAAGGTTCAAGTACAGTGAGGTAACGGGCTTCTTTACCCGTAGTGCGATAGCTGATGGTTTTGCGCACCTGGTCGGCCTCACCCAAAGGAAAGTCGCCGCCGATTGTTGCTTTGAAACGCACGGCATTTAGTCCTGAAAGGTCAATGCTGAGAATACCGGCATCACTTTTCTTTTCGGGTTCGGCAGCTATTGTGTTTTGGTAATCTACGCCTTCAATGGTTACTGCGCCCCCTTTATAATCTTTGCCGGCCTGCGATACAGGAATAATATTGGCACCAATTATTTTCAGTTGCGACAAGGGAATTTCTTTTCCCGATGATGTAACAATTCTTGCATCGGCCCAGAACAGGGTATTCAACTTTCCATTCTCCCGCACAAAGGTTTTCAGTTGAAGAAGCTTTGTATTGGTTAGCGGCACGTCAATTTCTTTCTTGCCCAAAATCCATACGCCAAGCGAATCGGTAGCCAGCAATTTATCATCAGCTTTTATCTCGAATTTCAGTTTCTTGCTCACCGGCAGTGCATCGGGATAGGTGCCAAAACGCAGTTCGGCTTTTTGCGGCCATACGTTGTACACATCTATGTGCAGCGGGCCAGGCTCCTGGTAGCCATTAAAACCACCGCTTTCCCAGCCATGAAGCCCGCTTGCCTGCATGGTTGATTGCAGCTTGCTCCCATTAGTCGCCTTATACCTGCTTACATTGGTGATGAACTGGCCGCTGCTCAATGGATTGCCGTCAAACAAAGCATCACGGGCAATCAGCGGCAGCTTAGGCTGCTGCACTCCACGCAGATGCAGCAGGTTGTCGAACGTATGTTCCTTTTGTGCTTTCAAATAATCAGCCAACACCACGTAATCGTCTGTAACCACCACCAACCTGCGTTGCAAAACAGGTTCGGTATACCCGGTAACGGCTGCCACCGGAGGATGATTGGCAGGTATGGGCACAGAAGGCGCATCGCCCATGCTCACCCTTTCTATTTGCGCATAGCCGCCAAAATAGGGAGGATGGCTCCAACGGGCATCGGTTTCAACAGCCATCACCTGCATTATGGGGCCGCTGTGAAAAAGCAAGGGAGCAGTTTCTTTTGGTTCCTGCATCTTTCCATCCACCACTACCATATTGCTGGCCATAGAAGTTTGCACCCACCACTTATACATATAGCTTCCGTAGCCGTACCAGCTTGTCTCCGGGTTCCAGAAGCTGCGGCCATAGCGCATTAGCGACAAAAGCGAAGCCCTGTCGAAGTGCCCGTGATAGCCGCCATGCGTGCCGTATTTTATAGCTGCCTGTATTTGTTCCCGCTGCTGCCGGCCTTTTGTTTGCGAACGCAGGACGGATACGCCTGCATTGTCGGAATGGGCGGATCGTGCATAGAGTTTCGGTGTGTTGCCGGGGAGAACAGGTACACCGTGTAAAAGGTCGCGGCTATCGGCTTGTTTCAGTATGGCTGCATAAGCCGTATCCCGGAAAGCGTAATAGGCTAATTCAAACGGGCCGCTTCCAACCTTTTGTTCATGCCCATCGCCCATGCCGAACATAATGCCGCGGTAATCGGGATAAGCCACAATGCCGTCCCACATATCCCTGATAGTAACAAAATTTTTTCTCAGCGGGCCAAATTTTCCAAAGGCCATGCCCTGAAAATTTTCAAACTCAAAAGGCCGCAGCCCAACTTTTTGCGTAAGTGATGCAGGTATTTTTTCGTGAAGCAAACCGATACCAAAGGGTTTTGCGGCAAGGGCTATACTGGTCATGGCTTCGGCGCAGCCAATGTTATAGGACAATGATACTTCGTACCACCAGCCATCATCCATTAATCCATAACGCAGATGGTCTTTCAATCCGCCAGGGCCGTTAAGAAGATAATTAAAATGATGCATGTCCTGTATGGCCAGCGCACACGCCATGGCCGGCCCCAGGTTAAACACACTCCAGTTAGAAATGCCGCCATCGCCCATTCCATCTTCTATGGTATAGATGTAGAGCCGCATGCTGTGCTCTATCTGCTCTTTGTCTTTTACAGAAAGAATGTCTGCATCTTTGATGAGGTCATAGCTGCGGGCCACAACTTCCCAAAAGCCGCCTTCCTGCGGAATGCCCTGGCTGTTGGCATGCAGCGTGGTGGGATAAGCATTAGGCGCCGACAAACGCCGAAGCAACAAGGCAAGCTTCTCCGCATATTTTATTTCGCCTGTAAGTTTGTAAGCAATGGCCACCGGCCAAAACTGGTTTTCGATGTACGATTTAAAAACTGCGGGTGTTCCGGCATCGCTGCCGATATTGCCCGGCGGTGTTTCCGGCACGATAAATTCATCTGCTTTTTTAATGTAGTCGTTCAATGATTTTTTCGCCCAGTCGTATTGTTTTGTTTTTGCCAGCACTTCTTTCCAGCCTTCTTCGGTGTGTACAATGTAAGGCCCCTGCAGTTTGCGAAGCGTAATAAAATCAATGGATGTTTCCAGTGCGCCGTTTGCTGTTGTGGCTACCAGTGTTTGGGTTTCCTGCGAGCCGCCCGGGGCAAGTGCAGGCACCAGCACACTTACATTCAACGTTTTTGTTTCGCCTGCATTCAGTGAAAGCGATGCCGGCGTTACCGTTGCCTGCATGCCTTCCCATCCGCTTTTGCGAAAAAACAGATTCACCAGCTGCAAGGTTTCGGAACTGTTACTGATTTGTAGGGTATAGGTTACCGCGCTGTCCGCTTCTCCGGGTTTGGAGCGAACAACCGCATTTAAATGCAAAGGATTGCCTTTCACCAGCCTTGCATTTTTTAACCGGGCAGAAGATCTGTTGTTGCCGCTGTATGTACCGGTGAAGACAATCTGCTGTATGAACTTCAGCATAGACACCTGTCCGCGGTTATAATCGAACGAAGAAAATGGAACCGTTACGGTGTGCCATCCTTTCCCTTTCAGGTGAACTGCAGCCTTCGTAGAGTCAGGCAGGTTATGCCGGTCTTTTTGTTCCGGTATTTTAAGGGTAAGATTTATTTCGAATGGCTCATCCTGCTGCAACTCTATGTTGAAAGAAATGCCATACCACTGGCGGGCATCAATCACGCCGCCATGCTCCCGCATTAGTCCGCGCAGGTACCATCCTTTGCTGCCGGCAGGCACGATATAAACGGCTGCACCGGGTAATGATAACACCAGGCCTTCATTACTTTTTGCTATGCACTTCCAGTTTTCCGCAGGCAAAGCCATGGAAGCAGGCGTTTGAGGATAAAGCGGATTTTGTGCGAGTGCATACTGCTGCATTGAAAAAAGAATGAAGAAAACTACGCTCAACTTTATCATTTTTAAATGCATCATATCTTTCGTTAGTTGGTAGGCTTTAAGAATAACTCATTTAGCCGGGAGCCGTGGCTGCATTACTATTTCCATCCATTCTTCTTCGTTAGTTTAGCAAACAAAGAAGGCCCTTCCTGGCAAAGGTTTTAACCCGGGTATTTTAAAAATAAAGATCGCTTCATTACCTACTTTGTTGCCATTCCAACAAGCCTGGTGTGAGCCAACTCTGTCTTATTGCTTTTAACAGATGAATTTCTCACAACCAGTTTTACAGGCAGGGTAACGGTTGTCCTTTTTTTGCCTTCTTTTTCATCGGACAAAGCACCCAGCAATTGCTTCAGCACCTCTTCCGAAATTTCCTGTGTAGGTTGCGCCACGGCCGTAATGGAAGGAGTGAATAAGTTGAAATGCGTATTATCATCAAAGCCTACAACACCAATATTGTCTGGAATTTTCAGTCCGAGGTTACTGATGGCCTTCAGGCCATTAATGGCCAGGTAGTTGGTGGCAAAAAGAATGGCATCCAGGTCGGGGTGCTGCTGAATGAATTCCTGCACCAGTTTTTCGGCAGTCAGGTCATGGCTTACTTTGTAAGGCAGCTTTTGAACCTTCGGGTGGCGTGAGCTTTCCTGCACGGCTTTTACATAGCCATCCAACCGCGCCTGCATCTGCGTTTGGTCCGAATCCAGCGTGATAAAACCGATGTTGGAGAAACCATTTTTCTCCAGGTGCCTCACTGCCTGGTAAGAGCCGGAGAAATTATCGACAATTACTGTGCTGGCAGTAAGCGAGGGGAGATAACGGTCGAAAAGAATAACCGGTACGTTATCTTCCATCAATTCCCTGATCTCGTTTTCAATGCCGGGAGGAGGGGCAATAATGTAGCCGTCCACACGGCGCTCTCGGAAAACATTAATGAGCGCCTTTGTTTTTTCCGTGTTGTTTTCGGTACTGGCAAAAAATATTTTATAGCCATCCTTGTAAGCAATGCTTTCCACCCCACGGGAAATGCTGGAGAAAAAAGGGTCAGAGATATCTTCTACCAGCATGCCAATGATGTTGGTTCTGCCGGTGCGAAGGCTTTTCGCCACCATGTTCGGCTGGTAGCCCACCAGTTTTACATGATCCAGTACTTTTTTTCTTACATCGCTGCTGATCCTTTTTTCGTCGGCCTTGCCGTTGAGTACAAATGAAACCGTGGTGGCGGAAACGTTAAGCTGCCGGGCAATGTCATGTATGGAAATCTTTTTTTTCATGAAGCAAATACAAAATTGATTGGCTGGGTATTTTTAGTTAATCGATTTAGTGAAATAGGGTAAAAAAAGACGGACAACTCGTATTGGTCAATAACTCTTGGAGTTGATCGTCGGCGATAAAGGATTGCTTTTGTGGCATGGCAAACAATGTTTTTAATCTTTTGAAGGTTTTCCAGAGAGAAAGCTCACGGCAACCAGCTAATTAATCCAATTCTATAAGAAATTAGAAATCTTCTCAGCGCCTGTTATCCTAACTTCAGAAGCTAAAACTAAAACATTTGTTAATCGATTTAGCAAATTGCGTAAAATTTTGACTTAGCGCTTATATGCATAGTAGCGATGAAACAGAACCTTGCAGAAGCTAATGAAACTTACTAAGCTAGAAGGATTCGCCTATTTTGCAAGAATATGCGCTGCACAGTGTGCAATCGTATTTTCTAACCTTCATAAAGGAAAGAATAGGTAAGCCCGGGGGGAGGTGAAAAGAGTAGTCAACTAGCACAAGGTTGTAGAGTGATATGGGACAACAGATTGCTACACTTTCCCTGCTGTTCCGTTTCATTCTTCCTGCATCAATCTCACCGGCCCTAACAAACCAGAAGCGATCAAGGGAGAATCCTTTGTAAAGTAATTCCAGGTTGTAAAGCAATACCGTGCCTTTGATGGCCGTGGTGTGCCTTTTAAAAACCACGCAGGAAATTCTTTTACGTACTGTGCGTTTCCACCAAATGGAGCAGGCATCCATACCATATCGTCTGGTTCTTGTTCATCGCCAATAAGGCGATTGGCCCAAACGTTTGTTACTTCAATCTCCAGTTTGTTTATCCCGCTTTTTACTAATGCCTTTGGGATCCTTATTTGCCATGGCGCCGTCCATACCACGCCCAGGTCCCGACCGTTCATTCTAACCCTGGCAATGTGGTTCACTGTACCAAGATGCAAATACAATGGCTTCGCACTGCGCAGTTGCGAGGTTACCACACGAAACGATTTTGTATAAACCGCCGTGCCACTATAATACCTGATGCCCGGCTCCCGGTGTTGTGACCAATCTTGTAAGGAAGGAAATGCTACCACTTCCTTTGGTCCGCCCCATGCTGCATCAAACTTTACTTTCCATGCACCCGTCAGCACTGTTATTTCTTTTAGTGCAGCAAAATTTTTTGGATTGGCCTTTTCTCCAGGCTTGTGTCTAAACACGACAAAGAAACTTTGCGAACTATCAAATTGCAGTTGCACGGAAGTGATACCATTATTTTCTTTATACTGCGGCAGTTTGCGAATGACGGAAGTAACAGGATCCCACAATTCAGGTTGCCTGCCCCGGATTTTAAAATTGCAGGTGGCCGCCCCCGCTGTACGGGAAGTGTTGGCTACAAAGTACAGGTCAGCACCGTCTGCAGCGCGGTGGATTTGCTTCAGCTCCAGGGTTCCTTCTGTTGTAGTGGAGGTAAAATCGTCATTGGAAGGCAATACAACCTTTCCCCATTGAAGCAGCGCCTGGCAGCGTGTCCAGTAATCAACCAGCGCTTTACCCGGCTTCCACCAGGTTTGCGTCCGGTCAAAATGTGTTCCCCATTGGCCCATCGTATTACCGGGTTTGTACTTATCGTCCCATGGCTGGTGCACAAAACGATGAAGAATCATACGGTTAACACCGGCGCAAAAAGCAGCGTCGCCAATTGACTTTAACCAGGCTGGCGTTTCGCTCCACTTGCTCTCCTTTGGGTCGCTGGTAAACGCTTCCGCTTCAATAATGTTTTGTCCGGACTTGCGTAAGGCCGCAACGGTCGGGTCAAGTTCGTACGGCGCATATTTGCCGCCATGTGTCCAGAACTCAGTCATTACAGCTGGTATCAGCGGCATGATTTCATCTTGCCGCCACGGCCCGCCATAAGGCTCACACAAGAATGTAAGTTCGGCAGCTTTTAACTTTTTTGCGATG